>JAJZHS010000054.1 GCA_021798395.1 Pseudomonadota bacterium | reverse complement strand
CTGCGCACGCGCCTGGCCTGGGGCCTGGCGCTGGCGCTGCAGCCGCTGGACGACGCCGCCAAGGCACGGGTGCTGCAACGCGTCGCCGCGGCGCGGGGCATCGCGCTTCGCGACGACCTCAGCCGCTATATTCTCACCCACCACGCCCGCGACATGGGTTCGCTGCTCGGGTTGCTCGACCGCCTCGACGCCTATGCGCTCCGCCACGCACGCGCCGCGAGCATTCCGCTGCTGAAGGACATGCTCGCGGGCGAGACCCGCTGACTCCAGCCCGATGAAGACACCCAAGCTCGCGCTGTTCGACCTCGACAACACCCTGCTGCCGTTCGATTCCGATCACGCCTGGGGCGAGTTCTGCGTGCGCCTGGGCTGGGTCGACGGCGCCAGCCACCGCGCGGCCAACGACCGCTTCTACGCGGCGTACCGCTCCGGCAGCCTGGACCTCGACGCCTATCTGCGTTTCGCGCTCGCGCCGCTGGTGGGCCGCGCCGCGGACGAACTGGCGCGTGCGCACGAGGCGTTCATGCGCGCTGTGGTGCTGCCGCAGATCGGCGCCAAGGCGCTCGAGCTGGTGCGCGCGCACCAGCGCGCCGGAGACCTGTGCGCCATCGTCACCGCGACCAACGACTTCGTCACCACACCGATCGCCGCCGCGTTCGGCGTCGCCGACCTGATCGCGGTGCGCAGCGAGCGCGACGCGCAAGGGGGCTACACCGGCGGCTGGGTCGGCGTGCCGTCGTTCCGCGAGGGCAAGATCACCCGCACCGGCGAGTGGCTGCGCGCGCAGCAGTTGGACTGGGACAGCTTCGCGCAGACCTGGTTCTATTCCGATTCGATCAACGACCAACCGCTGCTCGAGCACGTCAGCCATCCGGTCGCGGTGCATCCCGACCCGCGGCTGGCGGAGCTGGCGCGGCAGCGCGGCTGGCCGATACTCCACCTGCACCCATGATCCGCAAGTTCATCACCCGCCTGCTCGGCAGACAGCCCACGCTGGGCAAACGCGTCGACGTGCCGCATGCGCGGCATCAGATCGACGCCTCGCAGCTGCCGAATTCGGCGCTGACCGTCGTGCGCACGCTGCAGCAGGCCGGCTTCGAGGCCTACATCGTCGGCGGCGCGGTGCGCGACCTGCTGCTGGGCCTCAAACCGAAGGATTTCGACGTCGCGACCAACGCCACGCCCGAACAGGTCAAGCCGCTGTTTCGCCGCGCGCTGTTGATCGGGCGGCGCTTTCGCATCGTGCACGTGCTGTTCGGGCGCGAAGTCATCGAGGTCTCGACCTTCCGCGCCACGCCGGTCGAGCATTCCGCGGTCGACGGCGACGCACGCAACGCGCGCGCGCTGGCCGACAAGCACCACGCCGTCGACGCCAGCGGCCGGGTGCTGCGCGACAACGTCTGGGGCCCGCAGGAGCAGGACGCGGCGCGGCGCGACTTCACGGTCAACGCGCTGTACTACGACCCCACGCGCGACATCGTGGTCGACTACCACCACGGCCTGCGCGACCTGAAGGCGCGCACCCTGCGCATGATCGGCGACCCGGCGCAGCGCTACCGTGAAGACCCGGTGCGGCTGCTGCGCGTGGCGCGCTTCGCGGCCAAGCTGGGATTCACCATCGCGCCGGGAACGCGCGCGCCGATCGCCGGCCACGCCGAGCTGCTGCAAGGCGTGCCGTCGGCGCGGCTGTTCGACGAAACCATCAAGCTGCTGCAGACCGGGCATGCGCTGGCCTCGCTCGAGCAGCTGCGCGCGCTGGGCCTGCACCACGGTCTGCTGCCGCTGCTCGACCTCGCGCTGGGGCAGCCAGGCGGCGAGGCCTTCGTCACGGCCGCGCTCGGCGACACCGACGCGCGCCTGGCGCAAGGCAAGACCGCCAGCCCAAGCTTCCTGTTCGCCAGCCTGCTGTGGCCGCAGGTCGCCAGCCACTGGCGCGCGGCGCAGGCCGAGGGCGTGCCGGCGATCGCCGCGCTCGACCAGGCCGCCGACGAAGTGCTCGGCGCCCAATCCGCGCGCCTGGCGATCCAGCGCCGCATCGCGAGCGACATGCGCGAGGTCTGGCAGCTGCAGCCGCGGCTGGCGCGGCGCACCGCGCGATACGCCGAGGCCCTGCTCGAGCATCCGCGCTTTCGCGCCGCATTCGACTTTCTGCTGCTGCGCGCGCGCACCGGCGACGCGCCGCCCGAACTGGCGAGCTGGTGGGAGGAGTACCAGCACGCCGACGCCCAGCAACGCGCCACGCTGCTCGAGCAGGCGACGCGCGACAGTGGCGCAGACGCGGCCAAGCGCCGGCGCAGGCGGCGGCGCAAGCCGGCGCGCAGCGACGCATCGGCAAGCGCCGATGCCGGCGATACCGCCGATACCGCCGATACCGCCGACTGAGGCGCGCGCGACACCGTGGGGGCGCGATGCGCGATGCGCTGATCGGGCTCGGCGCCAATCTGGGCGACCCCGCAGCGACCCTGCGCGCGGCGCTGGCCGACCTCGCCCGCATCCCCGACAGCAGTCTGCTGCGCGCATCGAGCCTGTACCACAGCGCGCCGCTGGACGCCGACGGCCCCGACTACTGCAACGCGGTGGTGCTGATGCGCAGCGCGCTTGTGCCGCGCGCGCTGCTCGACGCGTTGCAGCGCATCGAGCAGGCGCACGGCCGTCTGCGCCCGCCCGGCCAGCACAACGCACCCCGCACGCTGGATCTCGACCTGCTGTGGGTCGACGGCGTGCGCAGCGCGCAGCCCGAGCTGACGCTGCCGCATCCGCGCCTGCATCTGCGCGCCTTCGTGCTCGCGCCGCTGGCCGAAGTGGCGCCGCACTGGCGGCTCGCAGACGGCGAAAGCGCGCTCGACGCCGCGCGGCGGCTGTGCGCCCAGGGCCAGCGCGTGCGCCGCGGCGCCGCGCTGCGCGCCGGCGATTGAGCCTGCCCGGACTAGTGCGCGCCGAACAGCCCCAGCAGCGCGAAGGCGAGCGCGCCCATCAGCGCCGAGGCGCCCAGCAGCAGCGACGCCATCGCGACCAGCACCGCGCCCCAACCGCTGGCCGGGCCCGGCGCGCCACCTGCGTTCCAGCGCGCGTCGAAGCGCGCGTCGTCGGTCAGCGCGATCACCAGCGCCTGCAGCGTCGCCAGCGCGAAGCCGACGCCAAGCACCGGCAGCGCGACGTGCACGCCGCGATCGCCCAGCCCGTACGCCAGCGCGCGCTCCACCCCCCAGGCGCCGACGAGGGTCGGCAGCCACGCCAGCCAGCCGAGTCCATCGCGCGCGCCGCGCAGGTAGAATCGATGCGCACCGAACACCCCGAGCAGCAGCGCCAGCAGCGCGGCCCGGGTTTTCGAGCGCGGTGGGCGGCTTCCCGCCGGCGCGTCGTTGCGCTCAACCATCTTGGTTCGCCTCGCGTGTGTGGGTATAATGGCGAGTTTACCGGCGTTGCGGTCGCGCCGATCCGCCGCAGCATCCGATGCAGCACCCGATCGCCATCACGGCGCCACGCAGCGCCGTCACAGGATTTCAACAACCATGGTCGTCATTCGTCTTTCCCGCGCCGGAGCCAAGGGGCGCCCTTTCTACCACATCGTCGCCACCGATTCGCGCAACCGCCGCGATGGCCGCTACATCGAGCGCCTGGGTTTCTACAACCCGGTGGCGCGCGGCCAGGAGCAAACGCTGCGCGTCGTCAGCGAGCGCCTGGCGTACTGGACCGGAGTCGGCGCGCAGCTGTCGCCGACCGTGCAGCGGCTGGTCAAGCAGTCGGCCGATCAGCAGTCGGCCAATCAGCAGTCGGCCAATCAGCAGTCGGCCAATCAGCAGCCGGCCGCCTGAGCGCGCCCGCGCCGCACGGCGCGCACCGCGCGGCGCTTGCCGCGAAACGGTGCGTCACGACACCGCAGGCGTGGGCTTGCGGTGTTTTGCTTTGCGCGGCGCGCGTCGTCCCGCGATGAACACGGCGCCCTCGCCCGATCTGCTCGCCGCGTCCAGCGGCGACTGGCCCGACACGCTGATCGAAGTCGGCCGCGTGCTCGACGCCTGGGGTACGCGCGGCTGGATCAAGCTGGCACCCGAGTCGGCCGAGGCATCCGGGCTGCTCGGCGCCAAGCACCTGTGGCTGCAGGCGCCGGCGCCGCGCCGGCTGCGACTCGGGCTGCGCGTGCGGCTGGCGCGGCGCCACGGCGCCGCGGTGGTCGCCCTGCTCGACGGCGTGGCCACGCGCGACGACGCCGAGGCGCTCAAGGGCTGCAGCGTGCACGCCCGGCGCGAAGATTTCCCCGCCGCCGCCGACGGCGAGTTCTACTGGGTCGACCTGATCGGCTGCGCGGTGGTCGATCGCGAAGGCGTTGCGCTGGGCGTGGTCGACGGCCTGCTCGACAGCGGCGCGCAGGCCATCCTTCAGCTGCACGTCGCAGGGCGTCGCCAGCCGCGCCTGATCCCGTTCGTCGACGCCTACGTCGACGCGGTCGACCTCGCCGCGCGGCGCATCGTGGCGAACTGGCAGCCCGACTACGACTGAACCCCCACAGCCGCCTCGCCGATGCCGCGCTTCGACGTCCTCAGCCTGTTCGACGGCTACTTCGCGCCGCTGCGTGAGCACGGTATCTGCCGCCGCGCCTTCGACTCCGGCGCGATGCAGCTGCAGGTATGGAATCCGCGCGACTACGCCAGCGGCGTCCACCGCTGCGTCGACGACCGCCCGTACGGCGGCGGGCCCGGCATGGTGATGCTCGCCGAGCCGCTGGAGCGCGCGCTCGACGCTGCGCAGCGGGCGCGCCGGAACGCCGGGCTCGTTACGGCGCCGGTGGTGCTGTTCTCCCCTGCCGGGGCCCCGCTGCGCCAGACCGACGTGCAGCGCTGGGCGGATTCGGACGGCGCGGTGCTGGTCTGCGGGCGCTACGAGGGCGTCGACCAGCGGTTCATCGAACGCAGCGTCGACTGCGAGATCAGCCTCGGCGACTACGTGCTGTCGGGCGGCGAGATCGCCGCGCTGGCGCTGCTCGATGCGGTCGCACGCTTGCTTCCCGGGGTCCTGCACAGCGCCGAATCGGCGCAGCAGGACAGTTTTTCCGACGGCCTGCTCGACTGCCCGCACTACACCCGCCCGCCGCGCGACGCACACGGCGCCGAGGTTCCGGCCGTGCTGCTCGGCGGCGACCACGCGCGCATCGCGCGCTGGCGACGCGACCGCATGCTGCGGCTGACGCTGCAACGCCGCCCGGAACTGATCGCCGCGCTGCGCGCGGCGCACCGGCTGAGCGCGCGGGACGAGGCCGCGCTTTCCGCAGCGGACTGAAATACCCCTATAATTGCGCGTTTCACCGATCCTCTGCCCTGCCACAGCGTGCGCGCGTTCCTGCGCGGCGCTCCTGCGAACGCCACCAAGACGCGCCCGAGTCCGGGCTTGCGGGCTGCGCGTTCGCGGCACACCACAACCAGGCGGGCGCACGATCCTACGGAGCCATCCATGTCCAGCCATCTGATCCAGCAACTCGAGCAGGAAGAAATCCAGCGCCTGACCGAAGGCAGGCCGATCCCGGATTTCGCCCCCGGCGACACCGTGATCGTCAACGTCAACGTCGTCGAAGGCACGCGCAAGCGCGCGCAGGCCTACGAGGGCGTGGTCATCGCCAAGCGCAACCGGGGCCTGAACTCGAATTTCATCGTGCGCAAGATTTCGTCCGGCGAAGGCGTCGAGCGGACCTTCCAGCTGTACTCGCCGATGATCGCGTCGATCACGGTCAAGCGCCGCGGCGACGTTCGCCGCGCCAAGCTGTACTACCTGCGCGGCCGCACGGGCAAGTCGGCGCGCATCAAGGAAAAGCTGGCCTGATCCGGCCAGACCGCCGAGAAGCCGGCCCGCGGGCCGGCTTTTTCGTCTTTTCGCGCCATGCTGCTGCCTCCGTTCGACCCCGAAGCCATCCCCGTGCGCAGCCGCGACGCCGCGCTGCCCGCGGTCGATCCGGCCCGCTTGCGCGCCGACTGGTTGCGGGCGCGCTTCGCGCGGCCCCCGCAGTGGTCGCCCGAGGTCTTCCGCGATACCGCGGGCGCGCCCGCGGGCACGCCGCGCGCGGCGTCCGTTCTGGTCGGCCTGGTCGAGCGGCGACACGGGTTGCACCTGCTGCTGACGCGGCGCAATGCGCACCTGCAGGTGCACGCCGGGCAGATCAGCTTTCCCGGCGGCAGCCGCGATGCGGGCGACCTCGACGCGGTGCACACCGCACTGCGCGAAGCGCACGAGGAAATCGGCCTGGAGCCGGCGCGGGTCGAACCTCTGGGCGCCATGCCGGTCTACACGACCATCACCGGGTTCGCGATCACTCCGGTCGTCGCGGTGGTCGACCAGTCGGCGTTGATGCGGGCCGAACCGAACGAAGTCGCCGAACTTTTCGAGGTTCCCTTGAATTTCCTGATGGATCCGTCGAACCACGAACACCGCAGCTGGAATCCGCTGGACGGAACCGCGGCCGGCCCCGAAACACCCAGGCGAAGCTTCTATGCGATGCCGTGGACCTCGCCGCAGGGTCAGCGCTATTTCATCTGGGGCGCCACCGCGGCGATGATCCGCAACCTGTACCGGCTGCTGATCGCTTAGCATCGGGCCATGGCCTTCTTCTCCGTCCTGCTCGCCCTGCTGCTCGAACAAGTCAAGCCGCTCGGGCGCCTGAGCGTCGTCTACGCCTCGCGTCGGCTGCTGGCCGACTTCGCCGCACACAACTTCGACGCCGGCGAGCGGCGCCATGGCCTGGCCGCCTGGTTCATCGCCGTGCTGTTGCCGACGCTGCTCACCCTGGGCGTGTACATCGCGGCGATGCGCGTCAGCATTTTTCTCGGATTCGCCTGGAACGTGCTGGTGCTTTACTTCACGCTAGGCTTCCGCCAGTTCAGCCATTACTTCACCGACATTTCGGACGCCCTCAACCACGGCGACGTCCCCGGCGCGCGCGCGATCCTGCGCCAGTGGAAAGCGCTCGACACCCTCGAGATGTCGGCCGACGACGTGACCCAGCAGACCATCGAGCACGCGCTGATCGCCGCGCAGCGCTACGTGCTCGGCGTGTTCTTCTGGTTCCTGCTTCCGGTGGGTCCGGCAGGCGCGGTGCTGTACCGCATGGCTGAATTCACCGCAGGCAAGTGGAACGCTGCGGGCTCGGACGCCAGTCCGTGGCTGCGCAGCTTCGCCGCGCGCGCGTTCCACGTGCTCGACTGGCTGCCGTCGCGCCTGACCGCGATCGGCTACGCGGTGGTCGGCAACTTCGAGGAGGCCATCGACGTATGGCGCAATTACGCCCGCCTGTGGCCCGACACGAACAGCGGCGCGATGCTCGCCGCCGCCGCCGGGGCGGTCGGGATCCGGCTCGGCGCCACCGCGCAGCCGGTGCACGCCGAGCCCGGCGAGCAGCCCTGGGCAAGGGTCATCGACGCCGATCTGCAGGCGCCCGAGCCGGCGCCGCACATGCCGGGCGCGGCGCCGACGTCGGCGCATTTGCGCAACGTCGTCGGTCTGGTCTGGCGCTCGGTGCTGCTGTGGATGCTGCTGCTGGCGGTGGTCACGATCACCATGTGGGTGTCGTGACCGCGCGCCCGGCTCAGGCCGCGCCGCGCATGTCGCGGTAGGACTCGACCCGGGCCGGAGGCAGGTTGCGCCAGACCAGGCAGGCCTTGTCGCGCTCGAAACCGTGCGCCGGCAGCGCATCGACAGCGTGCAGCGCGTAGCTGAACTGGATGAAGCGCGTCCCCGGCGCGGAGACTTCGGCCACCTGCGCCAGGATGCGGCGCACGAGCGGGCGCGGCAGGCTGCGCAACGGCAGGCTCGACACGATCGCGCGCAGCGGCCGTGCGCGCAACTGCGCGTAGCCGGCCAGGTGCGCGGCGTCGCCGTGGATCAGCGCCACGCCGGGGAAGCGACGCGCCAGCTGCGCGACCAGCGGCTCGGAGCGCTCGATCAACACCAGGTCGGCCGCGGCCACACCGTGACGCAACAGCGCCGAGGTGACCGCTCCGCCGCCTGGGCCCAGTTCGAGCACCAGACCGTCGCCGGGGGGCACGAGGCTCGCGATGCGACGCGCAAGCACTGGCGAACTCGGGCAGATCGCACCGATCTGCCTGGGATGCCTGACGAACTCCCGCATGAAATGCAGGTATCCGGATACGCGCGAAGACTGCGTCTGATGCTTTGCCTCGTTCATGCCCACGCCAGCGCCCAGGGATCGAAAGGCGTCGAGTTTAGCCCGACGCCCAGTCGTCTTGCACTCAGACTGCTGCGCGCACCAGCCATTCGTTGACTCGCCGCACGTAGGCTGCCGGGTCTTCGGGCATGCCGCCTTCGGCCAGAAGCGCCTGATCGAACAGGATGTGCGCCAGGTCGTCGAAGCCGCCGGCGTCGTCGCGCCCCATCGCTTCGCGCAACCGCTGCACCAGCGCGTGGTTCGGGTTGATCTCCAGGATCGGCTCGGCCTTCGGCGCCGGCTGGCCGGCCTGGCGCAGCAGGCGGGCCAGATGGCCGCTGACCTCGCCGTCGGCGGCGACCAGGCACGCCGGCGACTCGACCAGCCGCGCGCTCACGCGCACGTCCTTGGCCACACCCTTGAGCGCGGCAGCCAGCCGCGTCAGCAGATCCTTGTGCGTGGCCGCGGATTCCTCAGCCTGCTTTTTCTCGTCGGCGTCCTGCAACGCGCCCAGGTCGGCGCCGCCGCGCGCGACCGACTGCAGCGGCTTGCCGTCGAATTCGTGCAGCGAACTCAGCATCCATTCGTCGACGCGGTCGGTCAGCAGCAGCACTTCGACGCCCTTGGCGCGGAACAGTTCGAGCTGCGGGCTCGAGCGCGCCGCGCGCGGGTTGTCGGCGGTGATGTAGTAGATCGCGCTCTGCTCGGGCTTCATGCGCGCCACGTACTCGGCCAGGGTCACCACCTGCTGGTCGTCGTCGCGCGTCGTCGAGGCGAAACGCAGCAGCTTGGCGATGCGCTCGCGGTTGGCGTAATCCTCGCCGATGCCCTCCTTCAGCACCTGGCCGAACTCGGCCCAGAAGGTCGCGTACCGGTCGCGCTGGGCCTGGTCGTCGGATGCGGCCAGGTCCTCGAGCAGCGACAGCACGCGCTTGGTGCAGCCTTCGCGGATGACGCGGATGTCGCGGCTTTCCTGCAACAGTTCCCGCGACACGTTCAGCGGCAAGTCGGCGCTGTCGACCACGCCTCGGACGAACCGCAGATAGCTCGGCAGCAGGCTTTGCGCGTCGTCCAGGATGAAGACCCGCTTGACGTAGAGCTTGACGCCGGCCTGCTGCTCGCGGTTCCACAGATCGAACGGCGCCTTGGCCGGAACGTACAGCAGCTGGGTGTATTCGCTGCGCCCCTCGACGCGGTTGTGGGTCCACGCCAGCGGCGCGTCGCCGTCGTGCGCGATTTGCTTGTAGAAGTCGACGTACTGCGTCTCGTCGATCTCGCTCTTCGGCCGCGCCCACAGCGCCGCGGCCTTGTTGACCTGCTCCCAGTCGTCGCGAACGACCTCCTGCTTCTGCTCGGCGTCCCACTCGCGCTTGCGCATTTCGATCGGCAGCGAGATGTGATCGGAGTAGCGTCCGATGATGCTCTTGAGCTTCCAGGGCGACAGCAGATCGCCGAACTGCTGCTCGTCGGCGTCCGCGCGCAGGTGCAGGATCACGTCGGTGCCGCGCGCGGCGCGCTCGATCGGCTCGACGCTGAACTCGCCGGTGCCGTCCGAACTCCAGCGCACGCCCTCGGACGGCGCCATGCCAGCGCGACGGCTCTCCACCGTGATGCGGTCGGCGACGATGAAGCCGGAGTAGAAGCCGACTCCGAACTGACCGATCAGGTTCGCGTCGGGCTTGCCCGCCTGGCCGAGCTGCTGCATGAATTCGCGCGTGCCCGATTTGGCGATGGTCCCCAGGTGATCGATCGCGTCCTGCAGCGTCAGCCCGATCCCGTTGTCGCCGACCGTCAGGGTGCGCGCGTCGGGATCGAAATCGACGCGGATGCGCAACGCGCCTTCGCCCTCCCACAAAGCGGCGTCGTCGATCGCCAGGTAGCGCAGCTTGTCGCAGGCGTCGGAAGCGTTCGACACCAGTTCGCGCAGGAAAATGTCGCGGTTGGAATACAGCGAATGCGCCACCAGGTGCAACAGCTGGCGGACTTCGGCCTGGAACGCATGGGTATGGGAGGTGGTGGCTTCCGTGGTCATGGTTGTCGGTTGTCGGATCGGAGAACAGCAAACACGTGGGCGCCGCAACGCGCCGCTGCCGCCCAGATGGGGGCGACGGCGACCAATTCAAGGCCCCCGGGGCGCTTCGAGCAACGCACCCAGCCGCGGCAGCGCGGCGCGCGCGCCGGCACCGGTGAACGCCGCGACGCGCTCCGGGCTGACCCCGCGCAGGAGCGCCAGTTCGGCGCCGATGCGCGCGATTTCGGCCGGCTCGTTCGGCCCGGAGTCGCGCCAGGCCGGGGCCATGTCCGGCGCGTCGGTCTCGAGCACGATCGCCTCCTCGGGCAGCGCGGCGGCCAGCCGCCGGATGTTGCGCGCGCGCGAAAACGTCATCGCGCCGCCGAAACCCAGCCGCAGACCCAGAGCGCAGTACGCATCGGCCTGCTGCCGGCTGCCGTTGAACGCATGCGCG
>JAJZHS010000053.1 GCA_021798395.1 Pseudomonadota bacterium | reverse complement strand
CGCGCGCTCCGGCACCGGCCGCGGCGCCGGCGCTGCGTTTTAACCACAAAAAACTTGCGGTTATTTATTTGCGCCGGCAATCATTGCCTAGTCAATTAAAATCGCGGCATGCCCGATTCCCGCACGCCCGAAGATCCGTCCGCGCAGTCGCCGATCGCCGCGCTGGGCCTCGACCCGGACCATTACGACAGCCAGCGTTCGATCGGCTACTGGCTCAAGCAGGCCTACACGTCGATGCAGCGCAGCCTCGACGCGCGCATGCACCCGCTGGAGCTGACCGGCATGCAGTGGGGCCCCTTGTGGCTGATTGCGCACCGCGGAGTCGACACCGTCGCCGCGTGCGTGCGCGAGGCCGGAACCGACGCCGGCGCGATGACGCGCATGCTCGACCGCCTCGAGGCCAAGGGCCTGGTCGCGCGCGCGCGCAGCACCCAGGACCGCCGTGTCGTGCAGCTGCGG
Organism: Pseudomonadota bacterium; assembly: GCA_021798395.1. GTDB lineage: Bacteria > Pseudomonadota > Gammaproteobacteria > Burkholderiales > Burkholderiaceae_C > Thiomonas_A. Next base: position 10,171 of record JAJZHS010000053.1, on the reverse strand, counting down.
CTGACGCCGCGCGGCCGCCAGGTGGTCGCGCAGATCCCGCCGATCCTGATCGACGTGCTCGAGCAGCACCTGCGCGGCTTCAGCGCCGGCGAGGCGCAGCAATTGCGCGACTTGCTGCAGCGTTTCGTGTGCAACGGCGACGCCGACGACTGAAACGCTGACGACCGAACACCACCGAGAACAACCAACCGAGACACGTTCCGTGAAGACTTTCCGATTCCTCGCCGGACTGGGCGTCGTGGCCTTGCTCGCCGGCTGTGCCAGCACCGGCCCGCAACGCGCCGCGGCCACCCTGGTCAAGCCGGCGGCGCTGGGCCTGAGCGCCGCGCCGGCCGCCGTGTTCCCGAACGGCGACTGGTGGACCCGCTACCACGATCCGGTGCTCGACGGCCTGATCCGGCAGGCGCTGGCCGGCAACCCCGACCTGCAGGTCGCCGCGGCGCGCGTGCGCCAGGCGCAGGCAGGGGTCGGCGGCGCGCGCGCCGCGCTGCTGCCGCAGCTCGGCGCGGGGCTGAGCAGCACCCGCGAGCTGTTCAGCGCCAACGACATCTACGGCCCGTACGGCGGCTCGGTGTTCGGCGTCACCCAGGCCATGCTGCAAGGCAGCTACAGCTTCGATTTCTTCGGCCGCAACCGTGCCGCGCTCGACGCCGCGATCGGCACCGCGCGCGCCGCGGCCGCGCGCGAGCAGGCGGCGCGGGTGCTGCTGGCGTCGCAAGTCGCCGACGCCTATTTCGCCCTCGCCAGGCTCGACGCCCAGCGCGCGCTGCTGCGCGCCACCGTGCGGCAGCACCAGCGCATCGTGCAACTGGTGCGCGAGCGGGTGCGGGCCGGCCTGCAGCCCGAGCTGCAGCTGCGCCCGCTGCAGGCCGCGATTCCGCAGTTGCGGCTTCAGCTCGACCAGAACGCGCAGGCCGCCGACGAACTGCGGCACGCGCTGGCGGCGCTGCTCGGCGCAGGCCCGGAGCGCACGGCGACGCTGCGGCCGAGCCTGCGCGCGCTGCCCAGCCCGCAGTCGCCGGCCGATCTGCCGGCCGCGCTGCTCGGCCATCGCGCCGACATTGTCGCCGCGCGCTGGCAGGTGCGCGCGGCGCTGGCCGGGGTCAGGCAGGCACGCGCCGCGTTCTACCCGAACGTCAATCTGGCGGCTTTCGTCGGGCTGGACTCGATCACCTACGCCAGCTTCCTGCACGCCGGCAGCCAGACCTGGGGCGCCGGCCCGGCGCTGACGCTGCCGATCTTCGAAGGCGGTGCACTGCGCGCGAACCTGCGCGGCGCGCGCGCCGGAGCCGACGCGGCGATCGACACCTACAACGCCACCGTGGTCGCCGCGGTGCGCGAAGTCGCCCACGCGCTGAGCGGCCGCGCCTCGGTGGCGCGGCAGATCGCGCAGCAGCGCGACGCGCTTGCGCTGGCGCGCGACGCGCTGCGGCTGGCGCAGCAGCGCTACGGCGCAGGGCTCGGCAACGAACTCGGCGTGATCGACGCGCGCGGCGCGGTGCTGCAGCTGCAGCGCGCCGGCGTCGACCTGAAGACCCAGGCGCTGCTCGACGACGTCGCGCTGCAGCGCGCGCTCGGCGGCGGCTACGGCGCCGGCGGGCGCCGGAACGCCGCGGCTCGCTGAACCTCTATTCCGCACCAACAACAACGCATACGCACACGGAGCCTCGGATGAGCGCCAATCCCCAGAATTCCCAGACCACGCCGGGCGCCAATGGCAACGCCGCGAAACGCCGCCGACTGATGCTCGGTGCGATCACGCTGTTCGTCATCGCCGGCGCCGCCGACCTCGGCTACACCTATTGGCGCAGCCTGCGCGAGGTCAGTACGGACGACGCCTATGTCGCCGGCGATCTGGTGCAGATCACGCCGCAGGTCGGCGGTACGGTGACCGAGATCGGCGCCGACGACACCCAGCGCGTGCGCGCCGGGCAGCTGCTCGTTCGCCTCGACGGAGCCGACACGCGCGTCGCGCTGCAACAGGCCGAAGCCGGCCTCGGGCGCGCGGTGCGCGCGCTGCGCGTGGCGTACGCGCAGACCGCCGCGCTGCAGGCGCAGGTCGCCGTGCGCCAGGCCGAAGTGGCCAGCGCACAGGCCCAGCTGGCGCGCGCCGAGGACGCCATGCGCCGGCGCCAGGAACTGGCCGGGACCGGCGCGGTCGGCGCCGAGGAAGTGCGCCAGGCGCAGTTGCAGGTGCAGGCAGCGCAAAGCGCGCTGCGCACGGCAAGCAGCGCGGTGCTGGCCGCGCGCGCCGCGGTCGCCGCCAACCGCGCGCAGACCGCCGGCGTGACGCTGGCCGACAACCCGACCGTGCGGCTGGCCGCGGCGCAGCTGCGCGAGGCCTATCTGGCGTGGGCGCGCACGGTGATCCCGGCGCCGGTCGACGGCGTCGTCGCGCGGCGCACGGTGCAGCTCGGCCAGCGCGTCGCGCCCGGCATGCCGCTGATGAGCGTGGTGCCGCTGAACGACGTCTGGGTCGACGCCAATTTCAAGGAAACCCAGTTGCGCGACCTGCGCATCGGCCAGCCGGCCAAGGTCGTCGCCGACCTCTACGGCAGCAAGGTCACCTATGACGGCAAGGTCATCGGCATCTCGGCCGGATCGGGCGCCGCGTTCGCCCTGCTGCCGGCGCAGAACGCGACCGGCAACTGGATCAAGGTCGTGCAGCGCGTTCCGGTGCGCATCGCGCTCGAACCCGCGCAACTGGCCGCGCATCCGCTGCGCGTCGGGCTGTCGACCGAGGTCGAGGTCGACATCAAGGACCACAGCGGCCGCCCGGTGACCGCGCTGCCGGCGACCCACCCGGCGGCGCAGACCGACCTGTACCAGGCCAACTGGGCGAAGGCCGACGCGCTGGTGGCGCGCATCATCGCCGCCAACGCCGGGTCGCTGCCGCGCGCCGAACTCGGCCTGGGCCACGCCAAGGCGGCGCGATGACCGATCTGACCACCGTCGAGGAGGCCGCCGCAGGCGCGACTCCCGACCCCAGCGAGCACCCGGCGCACCTGCGGCCGCTGACCGGCAGCGCGCTGGTGCTCGGCACCGTGGCGCTGAGCCTGGCCACGTTCATGAACGTGCTCGACACCTCGATCGCCAATGTCTCGATTCCGGCGATCGCCGGCGACCTCGGTGTGAGCGCGTCGCAGGGCACCTGGGTGATCACCTCGTTCGGCGTGGCCAACGCCATCGCGGTTCCGCTGACCGGTTTCCTGACCCAGCGCTTCGGCGCGGTGCGGGTGTTCCTGTCGAGCATCCTGCTGTTCACGCTGTTCTCGTTTCTCTGCGGGCAGGCGCCGAGCCTGGAAGTGCTGATCCTGTTCCGGGTGCTGCAAGGCGCTTCGGCCGGGCCGATGATTCCGCTGTCGCAGACCCTGCTGCTGTCGAGCTATCCGCCGCAGCGAAGCGGCATGGCGATCGCCATGTGGTCGATGACCACGCTGGTGGCGCCGATCACCGGGCCGCTGCTCGGCGGCTGGATCACCGACAACATCTCATGGCCGTGGATTTTCTACATCAACGTTCCGGTCGGCATCATCTGCGCCATGGTCACGCTGTCGATCTACCGCGACCGCGAGACGCCGATGCGCAAGCTGCCGATCGACTGGACCGGTCTGGGACTGCTGGTGGTCTGGGTCGGGTCGCTGCAGGTCATGCTCGACAAGGGCCAGGAGCTCGACTGGTTCTCATCGGGCACCATCATCGCGCTGGCCGTGGCCGCGTTCGTCGGCTTCGTGCTGTTCCTGATCTGGGAGATCTACGACGAGCACCCGATCGTCGACCTGACGCTGTTCAAGCTGCCGAACTTCACCATCGGCACCATCATGCTCGCGGTCGCGTATGGCATGTTCTTCGGCAGCCTGGTGCTGCTTCCGCTGTGGCTGCAGGAATTCGTCGGCTACACCGCAACCGACGCCGGCGAGGTGCTGGCCTGGGTCGGCCTGTTCGCGCTGCTGCTGTCGCCTCTGCTCGGCCGCTACATGCACCTGGTCGACAGCCGCTGGATCACGACCTTTTCGTTCCTGACCTTCGCGCTGGTATTCTGGATGCGCTCGCGGTTCACCACCGGCGACAGCTACTGGGGCTACACACTGCCGACCGTGGTGCAGGGGATCGCCACCGCGACCTTCTTCATCCCGCTGCTGGGGATCGTGCTCGGCGGGCTGCCGCCGCAGCGCATCGCGGCGGCGTCCGGGCTGTCGAATTTCGCGCGCATCACCGCGGGGTCGTTCGGGACCTCGATCTACACCACGTGGTGGATCGACCGGGCCTCGATGCACCACGAGCGTCTGGTCAGTCACATCTACGCCGGCAATCCGATTTCGACTCCGGTGCTGCAGGGCATGCAGCAGGGCGGCTTCAGCCACCAGCAGGCGCTGGGGCTGATCGACGGTCTGATCACCCAGCAGGAGTACACGATCTCGGTCGACGAAATGTTCCGCCTCAGCGCCTGGTTGTTCGTCGCGCTGACCCTGCTGGTCTGGCTGGTCAAGCCGGTGCAGGGCGGCGCCGTCGACGCCGGCGGCGCGCATTGACGAGGCGGCGATGATCGAGCCGACGCGTCTGCTGCTGATCCGGCACGGCGAAACCGAGTGGAACGCCGAAGCGCGCATCCAGGGGCATACCGACATCGCGCTGAACCGCCATGGCCTGGCGCAGGCCGAGGCGCTGGCGGGCGCGCTCGCCGACACCGGGCTCGACGCGGTGTACAGCAGCGACCTGCTGCGCGCGCGGCAGACCGCGGCGCCGCTGCTGCGCGGCCGCGACCTGGCGTTGCGGCTCGATCGCGGCCTGCGTGAGCGCGCGTTCGGCAGTTTCGAGGGGTCGAGCTACGCCGAACTCGAGCAGCGCCACGCCGACGCGTGCGCGCGCTGGCGCCGGCGCGACCCGGCGTTCGCCGCGCCGGGAGGCGGCGAACGACTCGACGCGTTCTACGCCCGCGTCACGGCGGCCGCGCTGCGCATCGCGGCCGCGCACACGGGCGGCTGCGTCGCGCTGGTCAGCCATGGCGGAGCACTCGACTGCCTGCACCGCTGCGCGACCGGGCAGCCGCTCGATGCGCCGCGCACCTGGGAACTGCGCAACGCGGCGATCAACCGCGTTCTGGTCGCCGAGGGACGCATGACGCTGGTCGGCTGGAACGACGCCGCGCACCTCGACGCGGCCTTCGACGAACCCGGCGCCTGAAGCCCCGGCGGTCGCGTTCAGCTGCCGAACAGCGCGCCGCCGGGCGCGTCCAGCCCCAGGTGGGCGTAGGTCGCCGGAGCGGCCACGCGGCCGCGCGGGGTGCGCTGGATGTAGCCGTGCTGGATCAGGTAGGGCTCGATCACGTCTTCGATGGTGTCGCGTTCCTCGCCGATCGCCGCGGCCAGGTTGTCGAGCCCGACCGGACCGCCGCCGAAGCGGTGCACGATGGCTTCGAGCAGCTTGCGGTCCATCAGGTCGAAGCCCAGCGGGTCGACGTCGAGCATGCGCAGCGCGGCGTCGGCCACCGCGCGCGAAATGCGGCCGTCGGCGCGCATTTCGGCGTAGTCGCGAACGCGGCGCAGCAGGCGGTTGGCGATGCGCGGCGTGCCGCGAGCGCGGCGCGCGACTTCCAGCGCGCCGTCGGCGTCGATCGCCGCGCCCAGCAGCTGCGCCGAGCGCTGCACGATGGTCGTCAGCTCGTCGGTGGTGTAGAACTCCAGGCGCGCGACGATGCCGAAGCGGTCGCGCAGCGGGTTGGTCAGCATGCCGGCGCGCGTCGTCGCGCCCACCAGGGTGAACGGCTGCAGGTCGATCTTGACGCTGCGCGCTCCCGGCCCCTCGCCGATCATGATGTCGATCTGGTAGTCCTCGAGAGCCGGGTACAGGATCTCCTCGACCACCGGCGACAGGCGGTGGATCTCGTCGATGAACAGCACGTCGTTGCGCTCGAGGTTGGTCAGCAGCGCGGCCAGGTCGCCCGCGCGTTCGAGCACCGGGCCCGAGGTCGAGCGCAGGTTCACGCCCATTTCGCGCGCGACGATGTGCGCCAGCGTGGTCTTGCCCAGGCCCGGAGGTCCGAACAGCAGAACGTGGTCCAGCGCCTCACCCCGCTTGCGCGCCGCCCCCATGAAAATGTCGAGCTGCTCGCGGACCTTCGACTGGCCGATGTAGTCGCGCAGCAACTGCGGCCGCAGCGCGCGCTCGAGCGCGTCCTCCTGCGGCGAGTCCGAGGTGGCGCTGACGACCCGCGGTGCGTTCAGGCGATCGGGCTCGATGCTCATCGCGGGGCCTCGCTGCGCTGCACGCTCACGCCTTGGCCAGGATCTTCAGCGCCTGCCGGATGCCGTCGTCAACGCCGCAGTCGGCGTCGAGCCGCGATACCGCGGCGCCGGCCTCGCGTTCCGAATAGCCCAGCGCCAGCAAGGCCTGCAGCACGTCGGAGTGGCCCGCGTGCGCGGCGGCGGCCACGCGCGCCAGGTCCGGCCCGAGCTTGCCGCGCAACTCCAGCAGCAGGCGCTCGGCGGTTTTCTTGCCGATTCCCGGCACCCGCGTCAACCGCGCCGCGTCCTGCACGGCGACGGCCTGCGCGAGTTCATCGACGCTCAGGCCCGACAGCAGCGCCAGCGCGATGCGCGCGCCGACACCGGAAATGCGGATCAATGCGCGGAACGCGTCGCGCTCCGCGGCGCTGGCGAAGCCGAACAACTGGTGCGCGTCCTCGCGCACCGCCAGATGCGTCAGCAGCGTGACCGGGCGCCCCAGTTCGGGAAGCTTGTACAGCGTGCTCATCGGCACGTCGACCTCGTAGCCGACGCCGCCGCAGTCGAGCAGAAGCCGAGGCGGCGTCTTCTCGAGCAGGGTACCGTGCAGACGTCCGATCATGCGGGCAGTGTAGCGGTTCGGCCGCTGCCTGGGAGTCGCGGCTAAACTGCACGGTTCGATTGCGACGGCGTGGCCATGAAAACCCAATCCTCCTATACACATGACGAACTGGTGGCGTGCGGCCACGGAAGGTTGTTCGGACCCGGCAACGCACAGTTGCCGCTGGATCAGATGCTGATGATGGACCGCGTCACCCACATCGCGGACAAGGGTGGCGCGTACGGCAAGGGCGAGCTGCGCGCCGAGCTCGACATCCGTCCCGATCTGTGGTTTTTCGGTTGCCACTTCGAAAACGACCCGGTGATGCCGGGATGCCTCGGGCTCGACGCCATGTGGCAACTGGTCGGGTTCTACCTGGGCTGGATGGGGGCGCCCGGACGCGGGCGCGCGCTCGGCGTCGGGGAAGTCAAGTTCACCGGCCAGGTGTTGCCCACCGCGAAACTGGTCAGCTACCAGATCGACCTCAAGCGGGTCATCAACCACCGGCTGGTGATGGGAATCGGCGACGGCATCATGCGCGTCGACGGCCGCGAGATCTACACCGCGAAGGACCTGCGCGTCGGCCTGTTCACGTCGACCGAGGGATTCTGAGGGCCCCCAGGGCCGGGCTGCGCCCGGCCGGCTCGTTGCCGTCGCCGCAGGCAGGCGCGGCGTCGTGCGCCGGAGAAGGCGCCTTGCGGGTCCGGTTCAGGAAGATCATGCGCTGGGCGACGATTTCGGTCGCGTAGCGCGTGACGCCGTCCTTGTCGTCGTAGGAGCGGGTGCGCAGGGCGCCCGAGAAGAACACCTCGCTGCCGCTTTGCAGGCATTCGCTGGCCAGTTCCGCCAGCTTGTCGTAGCAGACGACGCGGTGCCATTCGGTGCGCTCCTTGCGCAGGCCGTTGGTGTTGGTCCACTTTTCCGTGGTGGCCAGCGACACGGTGCAGGCGGCGCGCCCGTCGGGCATGTGGCGCAGTTCCGGATCCTTGCCGATATTGCCGATCAGATCGCAGCGGTTGAGAGATGCCATGGTCGCGGGGGCCTTGCGTGCCGGGCCAGCGGTCCGGTCGCGCCGGTGGAGGAAAGGTGGGCTGACGGTGCATCAAAGCTTAGCCGCCCATTCGTTCACCTGACGCCAACACGCCGCGCATTTTGTGCGATCTGTGCGTTAACGCGGGCACCGCCAGCCCGCGTCGACCGGGCGCTCAGGGCCCCCCCACCCTACGCCGCAGCCCGCAGCTTGGCCTGCATCGTCTTGATCAGTTCGGCGCGCGTCGCGTCGTCGGCGCGCTGCAGCAACCGGTTCGCTCCCGAGACCAGCGCGCGGATCGACGCGGTGACGATGTTCGCGTCCAGGCCGACGCCGAAGGTCGTCGCCGCGATGTCCTCGAACGCCACCTCGACCATCGCCGCGGCGCGCGCGCCGGCGCCGTGCCCCAGGCTGCGCTCCTCGTAGCTCTGGACCTGCAGCGGCAGGTGCAGCGCGCGCACTGCGGCGTCGATCGGTCCGTTGCCGTCGCCGTTCAGGCTGACCGCGCGGCCGTCGATCTCGACTTCGAGGCGGATTCCCTGCTGCGCGCCATGCTCGGCCAGATGGTGTCCGAGATAGCGCAGCGGTTCGTCGGAGCGCACGTACGTGTCGTTGAACAGTTCCCACAATTCCTGCGCGGTGACTTCGGCGCCGGTGCTGTCGGTGTGGCGCTGGACCACGCCGCTGAACTCGACCTGCAGCCGGCGCGGCATCACCAGCCCGTAGGTGGCCTCGAGCAGGTAGGCGATGCCACCCTTGCCCGACTGGCTGTTGACCCGGATCACCGAGTCGTAGGTGCGGCCGAGGTCGGCCGGGTCCAGCGGCAGGTACGGAACTTCCCACAGCGCGGTCGGCTTCTGCGCCGCGAAGCCCTTCTTGATCGCGTCCTGGTGCGAACCGGAGAACGCGGTGAACACCAGGTCACCGACGTACGGGTGGCGCGGATGGATCGGCAGCTGGGTGCAGTCCTCGACGGTGCGCGCGACGGCGTTGATGTTGGAGAAGTCCAGCCCCGGGTCGACGCCTTGCGAGTACAGGTTCAGCGCCAGCGTGACCAGGTCGACGTTGCCGGTGCGCTCGCCGTTGCCGAACAGGCAGCCCTCGATGCGGTCGGCGCCGCCCATCACGGCCAGTTCGGCGGCGGCCACCGCGCAGCCGCGGTCGTTGTGCGGGTGCACCGACAGCACGATGCTGTCGCGGCGGTCGAGGTGGCGGTGCATCCACTCGATCTGGTCGGCGTAGACGTTCGGCGTGCTCATCTCGATCGTCGCCGGCAGGTTGTAGATCACCTTGTGGGCGGGAGTCGGCTGCCAGACGGCGGTCACCGCGTTGCACACGGCGAGCGCGAACGGCAGATCGGTACCGCTGAACACTTCGGGGCTGTACTGGAACGTCCAGCGCGTCCCGGGGCGCTCGGCGGCGAGCTGCTGGATCAGGCGCGCGGCGTCGACCGCGATCTGCGTGCAGCCGGCCTCGTCGACGTTGAACACGATGCGGCGGAAGTTCTCGGCGGTGGCGTTGTAGACGTGGACGATCGCCTGGCGGGCGCCGCGCAGCGCGTCGAAGGTGCGGCGGATCAGGTCCTCGCGCGCCTGCGTCAGCACCTCGATGGTGACGTCGTCGGGAACGTGGCCGCCTTCGATCAGTTCGCGCACGAAATCGAAGTCGGTCTGCGACGCCGACGGGAAGCCGACTTCGATCTGCTTGATGCCGACCGCGCAGATGGTCTTGAACATGCGCATCTTGCGCGCGCCGTCCATCGGCTCGAACAGCGCCTGGTTGCCGTCGCGCAGGTCGGTGCTCATCCAGACCGGCGGCCGGGTGATGACCTGGTCGGGCCAGCGGCGGTCCTTCAATCCGACGGGAGGCATCGGACGGTACTTGGTCTGCGGATTCTTCAACATGGCGTTACCTGCAATGGATGGATGGCTGCGCCGGCACGGCCGACGGGGCGTTTCGGGGGTCAAGCGTGCGCCGTGGGCCAGCGCAAAAGCCCCTGGGAAAGGGGCCGGGTCGAGGGCGTTCAGGTGCGCGCGGAGCGCAGTCGCCGCTCGACGTCCACCCGTAGCAGCCGCAGCATGCGCGCACGCTGCATCGCGGCAAGCGCTTTCGCTGAGGTCAGGCGGATGGTCGGAATCGGGTTCATTGCACTGCAACAGTAGCAAAAACGGCCGGTTGCGTCAAATCGGAGTCTTGTCCAACGAGGTATGAGCCTGGGGACGGGGCCACGTTTCCAACGAGGTGTGAGCCTGGACGGTGCTGGGATAGGCGGTTGAGCAGCTGATGGGCAGTGCGCCAGCGCGGCGCGTCGATCAT
>JAJZHS010000403.1 GCA_021798395.1 Pseudomonadota bacterium | reverse complement strand
CATGCGTCCGGCGCCGAGCACGCTGACGCGCTCGGTGATGCGGCCCAGGAAATCGAGCAGGTGCTCGACGACGATCAGCGCGATGCCGCGCGCGGCCAGCTTCTGCAGCAGCGTGGCGATGACGCCGAGCTCGGCCGGGTTCAGCCCGGCGCCGATCTCGTCGATGAGCAGCAGCTTCGGGCTGGTCGCCAGCGCCCGCCCCAGGTCGAGCAGCTTCTGCTGGTTGGCGGTCAGCGACCCGGCCGTGCGCGCGGCCACGCGCGCCAGGTCGATGTCGTCGAGGATCGCGTCGACCTGTCCGGGCTGCAGTCGCCCGGCGTTCGCGGCGACCTCGATGTTCTCGCGCACGGTCATGTCGCGGAACACCTTGGGCACCTGGAAGGTGCGGTTGATTCCCAGCCGCGCGCGGCGGTGCGGCGGCAGCGCGCCGACGTCGCGGCCGTCGAAGTCGATGCGACCGCCGTCGGCGCGCAGCAGCCCGGAGATGACGTTGATGGTCGTCGTCTTGCCCGATCCGTTGGGCCCGACGAGGCCGACGATCTCGCCTGCGCGCAGCGCGAAACCGACATCGTTGAGAACGACAAAACCACCGAAGCGCTTGCGCACCCCCGACAAACGCAGCAGTTCAGTAGACATCGATCCCCCGCCGGGTGAACAGCGACAGCACGCCGCCTGGAAGGAACAGCACCAGGGCGACGATCAGGCCGCCGTAGATCAGCTGGAAGTATTGCGGCGACGACACGCCGATGGCCGCATACAGGGTGTACAGCAGCGCTGCGCCGAACACCGGCCCGAGCACCGTGCCGACCCCGCCGAACAGCGCGAACACGATCGCGAACACCGACATCTGCAGCGTGAACACGGCGTCGGGGTAGAACACCGACAGGTTCCACGCGTAGACACCGCCGGCCAGACCCGCGACCAGCGCCGACAGCAGCCACACCAGCAGGCGCAGCCGTACGACGTCGATCCCGGCCATTCCGGCGCTGATCGCGTCCTGCTTCATCGCCCGCAGCGCCAACCCGAAACGCGACGAACGGAAGTAGGCGGCGATCGCCGCCGCCAGCAACAGCACGCCGAGCATGGCGTCGTAGCTGGCGTGCGGCGCGAACACGCGCTCGATCTTCAGCCCGTAGGGTCCGCCGGTCACGTCGGCAAGGTTCGGGTTGGACACGACGAAGTACAGGATCTGCGACGCGGCCAAGCTGGCGATCGAGAAATACGCCCCCGACAACCGCAGCAGCGGCCCCAGCACCAGCGCCATGAGCAGCGTGGCCAATGCGCCGCCGGCCACGCACGCCAGCGCCGGCAAGTGCGTGTGCAGCACCAGCAGCGAGGTGCCGTACGCGCCGCAGCCGAAGAAGCCGACGTAACCGAACGGCAGGTAGCCGGTGAAGCCGTACAGCAGGTTCAGCCCCTGCGCCAGGACGACGAAGGTCATCAGGGTGAACAGAAGCGTCAGGTTGCCGTAGACGTGCGGCAGCACGCCGAAGACCGCGGCCAGCAACACGAGGACGAGGGCGCCGGGGCGCGCGCGGCGCAGCAGCGCGGGTTGCGTTTCAGGCATGGCGCACCGCCTTTCCGAGCAGGCCGGTCGGCCGCACCAGCACGATGGCCAGCAGCAGCGCGTACGGCACCACGTTCGACCACGACGCGTAATACGTCTGCATCAGCATGGTCCCGAGTCCGAACACCAGTCCGCCGACGATGGTGCCGAGCGGATTGCCCAGCGCGCCGATGATGACGATGGCGAACGCCGTCGTCGTCAACCCGCCGCCGAGATCGGGAGACACCGAACCGAGCAGGTAGGGAACGAACACGCCGGCCGCTGCGGCCAGCGCCAGTCCGGCGACGAAGGCGACCGCCGAGACGCGGTGCACGTCGATCCCGGTGGCCAGCGCCTCCTCGCGGTTGGCCATCACCGCACGCGTGGCGTAGCCCGCGCGGGTGTGGGTGAAATAGAACCAGAGCCCGAGCATCGCCGCGACGCTGGCCGCCGCGGCCCACCACCAGCTGTCGGGAAACAGCTGGCCGAACACGCCGATGTTGCCCGCGCCCAGTGCGTCGCCCGGCAGCGAGCGCTGGTCGGCGCCGAAGCCCAGCACGGTCAGCGACTCGAGAATCTGGCCGACTCCGAAGAACAGGATGAACGACAGCATTTCCGGGTCGGCGCTGCGCTGCAGGCGCGGCACCACCGCGCGGTACAGCGGCCAGCCGAGCACCGCGGCGCCGGCCGCGGCGAGCGCCACGCCCCACAGCGGATTGAGGCCGTAGTGGCTCGACAGCAGCCACGCGCCGTAGGCGCCGAGAACGATGAACTGGCCATGCGCGAGATTGATGATGCGCATGACGCCAAAAATCAGGTTCAGCCCGAGCCCGACCAGGCTGAAGAAAATCCCGTACAGAATTCCGCCGATGACGGCGTATTCGAAAAGTTCCACGATGTGTCCTCGCGCGGGGAATGGCACACCAACGGCGGCGGCCGCAACGCGGCCGCGCCGTTGCGCGGGGGAAGGCCGGGCCGCGCGCCGCGGCCCGGCCGATGCGCTCGCCTCAGGCGGGACG
>JAJZHS010000402.1 GCA_021798395.1 Pseudomonadota bacterium | reverse complement strand
GCTCGACCAGCGCGCGCACTTCGGCGCTGGCCACGATGTCGCCGGCGCCTGCCGCCTGCTCGAGCTTGAGCGCGGCGCGGGTGGTCAGCCCCAGCGGATCGGGCACGCCCCAGGCGCCGCCCTTCAGGACGGCGCCGCGGTGCAGGCCTTGAGCCAGCGCCGGCTCACGCAGGCGCAGCGCGACGGCGGCGCGCACCGCCTGCAGGGTGACGCGCTCCTGCGCCTGCGGATAGCCGAAATACACCGTGAAGCTGCCGCCGTAGGCCTGCGCCCAGTGCCCGCCGTAGGCCGCGACGATGCTTTGCAGCGCAGCGGTGCTGCGCCGCACCTGCGCGAAGGCCTGCTCGGCGTCGAGCTGGGCGTCGAGCTCGGGCAGGCGCGCCGCCAGCACGGTGAGAAAGCGGCGCTCCACCGCTACCTCGGCCGCCGGCTCGCCTTGCAGCAACCGCTGGCCGAGGCGACGCTGGGCCTGCTCGGCCAACGTGCGCAAGGCCTCGCCCGGCGGGGCGCCTACGTCGTGCAGCAGCGCGCCGCAGGCGCGCTCGTACTGCGCCAGCGCCGCCTCACAGCGCCCCTGCTGCAGCAGCAGCTGCATGAGGCGCAATTGCACCGCCTCCTCGCAGGGCTCGAGCTCGGCGGCGCGTTCGGCAGCGCGCTGCGCGGCGGCAAGCTCGCCGCGCTCGGCGCGGGCCTGGGCGATGCGCGCCAGCAGCTCGAGCGCGTGGCGCTGACAGGCGGCGCGCTGCTGGTGCAGCCAGTCGTCGAAGTCGGGGCAGCCGTCGAAGCTCAGCTCGACGAGGAACGGAGCGCGGTACAGCGCCGCGGCCAGCTCCAGCGCGGCGAGGTCGGCTTCAGACGGATAGACATGCGCCGCCTGGCGGCACGCCTGGTGCTCGAGCTGGCGCAGGTCGAGGTCGAACGGCAACTCGGAGCGGAATGCCACGTGCGTGGCGCTGACGGCGAGCAGCTCCTGCGCCTCCAGCGTCGCCAGCTGGCGGCGCAGCCCGAACAGCAGCTGGCGCAGGTTCAGGCGCGCGGCGTCGCTGTCCGCGGCGGGCCAGAACAGCTGGGCGAGCTCGTCGCGCCGGTGGCTGCGGCCACTGGCCAGCACATAGGCCAGCAGCGCGGCCGTCTTCCCGCCGCCGGGCAGCAGAGGCGAGGCCCCGTCGCGGCGCAACTCAAGGCGGCCGAAAGTTGTGATCTGCAGCATCTCGGCTGGAGTTGTTCGTTGTTTCGCTGTTCTTTTAACACGGCGCGAAGCGTCGCAGTGCGCTGTTAGGATCGCGAAACATTCCAATCCGACCATCGATCGCCATGCGCAAACTCAGCGTCGCCGCCCTGTGCCTGCCTCTTCTCTGTGCGGCGCCCGCGGCACAAGCCGCGTCGACCAGCAAGTGGAACACGCTGTCGACCGCGCTGGCGGTGGGCGTGCCGGCGCTGGCCGGCGTCGAGTCGCTGAGCCAGAACGACTGGCCCGGCATCGGTCAGCTGGCGATCGCCGAGGCGGCCACGGTGGCGTCGGTGCTGGTGCTGAAGAGCCGCATCCACGAAATGCGCCCGGACGGTTCGGGCAACGACAGCTTCCCGTCGGGCCATACCGCGGTGGTGTTCGCGGCGGCGCGCTACCTGGACAAGCGTTACGACGGCCAGCACACCTGGATGGTGTACTCGCTGGCCGGGCTGACCGGCGTGGCGCGCGTCGAGGCGAAGAAGCACTACTGGAAGGACGTGATCGCCGGCGGCGCGATCGGCTTTGCGCTGGGCGACCTGAGCACGCGCTACCGCTACGCGACGATCAGCATCGCACCGACCCAGGGCGGCTTCGCGCTGCTCTGGCAACAGCCGCTGCAATGACCGAACCGGCGCGCGCGCGCCCGACGCGGCTGCAGGCCTTCGGCCACGCCCTGCGCGGCGTCGCGCGGCTGCTGCGCACCCAGCCGCACGCGCGCTTTCATGCCGTGGCCACCGTGGCGGTGGTGGCGCTGGGCGCCCTGCTGCACTTGAATGCGTCGCGCTGGGCCGCGCTGGTCGGCGCCATTGCGCTGGTGCTGGTGGCCGAGGCGCTCAACACGGCGCTGGAGTTCGCGGTGGACCTGGCCTCGCCCGAGTGGCACGCGCTGGCGCGCGACGCCAAGGACGTCGCCGCCGGTGCGGTGCTGCTGGCGGCGCTGGCCGCCGTGGTGCTCGGCGCGCTGGTCTTCGCGCAGCCGCTGCACGCGTGGTGGCTGGGTCTGCGCGGCTGACGGTGGCGCCGGCCGGCTCAGCGCAGCCGGTGGCCGCAGTGGCCACAGAACATGTCGTCCGCGTCGACCGGCGCGCCACAACCGGGACACTGCGTCGGTGCCGCTGACGGCCGCTCGGCGGACGGTGGCTGCGCCGCGGGCGCGACGCTCATCGGCGCCTCGCCGCGCGCTTCGGCGGCGCGCGGCTTGTGCTCGTCGAGTTTGCGCTTGAACTGCGACAGCGTCGCGCCGACCGCGTCGGCGACCTCGGTGCCCACGCCCTCGTTGGTCGAGCGGTAGACCAGGTTGACATCCTCCGCGCCCTTGGCCGTCGGCCACCGCTTGCGCGGGAAGGGCAA
>JAJZHS010000401.1 GCA_021798395.1 Pseudomonadota bacterium | reverse complement strand
GCCACCGCGACCCGCACGCGCACCAGCGGCGCGGCCGTGGCCGACGCCGGCGTGGCCGCGTCGGTGGCCGTGGCCGCCGTGGCGGGCGCGGCGCCGGCGGCGGCGGCCAGTCCCATGCGCCGGCGCACCTGCGTCAGCACGTTGCCGAGGAAGGTGGCGTCCTCCGAACCGGGCGTGACTTCGCGCTGCGCGTGTTCGAGCAGCGGCAGCGCGCCGCGGTCGTCGCCGTGCTGCGCGGCGGCGTAGCCGGCCAGCATCAGCGCCAGCAGGTTGTTCGGATCGATCGCCAGCGCCTGCCGCGCCAGCTGCTCGGGCTTGCCCAGCGGGCTGCCGTTGGCGGTCATCGCCAGCGCATCGGCGTATTCGGCCAGCCACGCCGCGTTGTGCTGCAGCGGCGCGCCGATGCGGCTGTACGCCGCGACCGCCTTGTCGAACTCGCCGAGCACGCTGTAGGAACGCCCCAGCATGGCCCAGCCTGCGGCGTCGTCGGGGTGCGCGGCCAGGCGGGTGGCGAGCGCGTCGACCATCTTGCGCACCTGCGGCGACGATCCCGGGGCTTCGCCCTGCGCCGCGGCACTGGCCGCGTTGCTGGCGCCGCCGAGCGCGCCCGGGGTTCCCATCAGCACATAGAGCAGGGCGCCGCAGATCGGCACCAGCAACGCCAGCCCGAGCAGCGTCGGCGCGGCGCTGCCGGCGCGCATGCGCTGCGCCACCGGGGCCGCGTCGGCCAGCACCCGGCGCGTCAGTTCGTCGTGGCTGCGCTGGTACTCGGCTTCGTCGAGCGTGGGGCGTTCGCGCTCGAGCGCGGCGAGTTCGTCGGCCAGCAGCCTGGCGTTGACCGCCGCGCGGTCGACTCCGCGCCCGGCGTGGCCGGCGCGCAGCAGCGGCAGCAGCATGATCGCCAGCACCGCGGCGGTCAGCGCCGACGCGGCGAGCAGGAAGGACATCATTCTGAATCTCCGGTCTGCGCCAGCAGCGCGCGCGCGCGTTCGCGCTGCGCCGCGTCCAGCGGGGCGTCGACGCGCGCCGCGCGCCGACGAATGTTGAACACCAGCACGGCCAGGCCCAGCGCGAGCAGCGCGAACGGTCCGTACCAGAGCGCCCAGGTCTCGGCGTCGACCGGGGGTTTGAACCGCACGTAGTCGCCGTAGCGCGCGACCAGATAGCTGATGATCTGCTGGTCGGTTTCGCCGCGCTCGATCATCTGCAGCACCTGCTTGCGCAGGTCGCGCGCCAGAGTGGCTTGCGACGCCGCGAGCGATTCGTCGGCGCAGACCAGGCAGCGCAGGTTTCGCGTCAGCGCCAGCATGTGCTGCTCGGCGGCTTCATTGGACACCAGCGGCGCGGCCTCGCCGGCCCGCGCGGGCAGCGCCGACAGGGCAGACAGCGAGGCGGCCAGCCACAGCATCAGGACGAGCAGGCGTTTCATTGCGACAGCCTCCGGATCATCGGCAGCAATGTGTTCTTCAGCACGTTGACCGTCAGCGGGCCGATCTGCTTGTACACGATGGTGCCGTCGCGGTCGATGAGGAAGGTCTCGGGAACTCCGTAGACGCCGTAGTTGATGCCAATGTTGCCGCTGGCGTCGGCCGCCACCATGTCGTACGGATCCCCGGCCTCGGCCAGCCAGTGGCGCGCGTCGACCGCGCTGTCCTTGTAGTCGAGGCCGATCAGCGGCACGTGCTTGTCGTGCGCGTAGGCCAGCAGCAGCGGGTGCTCCTCGCGGCACGACACGCACCACGAGGCCCACACGTTGAGCAGCCACACCTTCCCCTTGAGCTGAGCCGGCGAGAAGGTGCCCCCGATCGGCTCGACCAGCGGCGCGGTGAACATCGGCGCCGGCTTGCCGATCAGCGGCGAGGGGATCAGGTGCGGGTCGTGGTGCAGCCCGGCGTCGAGCAGCCCGAGCAGCCCGGCGAACACCACGACGATGGCAATGACCCAGGCGCGCCTCATGACGCCACCGCTTCGAGCGCGAGCGCGGCGCGGCGGCTGAGCACGCGATAGCGGCGGTCGGCCGCGGCGGTCACGCCGCCGATGGCCATGAGCAGCGCGCCGGCCCAGATCCAGATCACGAACGGCTTGTAGTACACCCGCACGGACCACGCGTTCTGACCCAGCGGCGTGCCCAGCGAGACGTAGATGTCACGCAGCGGTCCGGTGTCGATCGCGGTGTCGGTCATCGGCATCGCCGAGTTGAAGTAGGTGCGCTTCTGCGGCAGCAGGACCTTGAAGGTCGACCCGTTGCGCGCCAGGTCGAACACGCCCTGCTGCGCGGTGAAGTTCGGTCCCGGAACGGTGTGCACGCCTTCGAAGGTCACCGTGTAGCCGGCCACGCGCGCGAAGTCGCCGGGCACCATGCGCAGGCTGCGTTCGACCTGGTAGTGGGTGACCAGAGCGACGCCGACGATGCTCACCGCCAGCCCGAAGTGCGCCAGTTGCATGCCCCAGTAGCCGGCCGGCGGGTTGCCGCTGCGCAGCCGGCGGCGCGTCTGCTCGACCGCCGAGGCGGCCAGCCACAGCGCGCAGAAGCTGCCCAGCGCGGCGCCGGCGTTCCACTTGCCCAGCGCCAGCGGCAGCACG
>JAJZHS010000400.1 GCA_021798395.1 Pseudomonadota bacterium | reverse complement strand
CCAGCCACAAGGTCATGGCCAGGGTCAGCAGCGCCAGCGGGGCGCCGATGCGCGCGTGGGCGCGCCAGCCGACGCGAACGCCACGCCGCTGCGCCGCGTCGGCGACGATCAGGTTGGCGATGCTGCCGACGAGAAACAGGTTGCCGGCGAAGGTCGAGGCCAGCGCCAGCCCCGGTCCAAGTCCCGTCGGCGTCGACGGCAGCAGCAGCATGACCGCCGGGACATTCGACACCACGTTCGACAGCACGAAGGCGAGCGACAGCCATGCCGCCGGGTGCTGCAGCGGGACACCCCACGCCATCAGCGCGTGCAGGGCGCGCAGCGGAAGGCCCGACTTCTGCAACGCGGCGTTGACGACGAACAGGCCGACGAACAGCGTGAGCAGGTTCCAGTCGACGAGACCGAGCGTCTGACGCGAATGCAGCTTGCGACTCGACAGCAGCACGCCGGCGCCGGCCAGGGCGACGACGTCGCGCGGTAGGTCCGAGAACAGGAACAGCGCGCCGACGACGGCGACGACGACGCCCCCCTTCGCGCTCTGCCAGCGGTCGAACTCGGCCGCGGGCTCGGCAACCTCGACGCGCTCGGCCCGCGTCGCCATCGGTCGTGTCACCATCGGTCGCGCCAGCAGCCAGGTGGCGACCAGTCCGCCCAGCACCGGCAGCGCGGCCACACGCATGTAGCTGCCGAAAGCCAGGTGCAGGGATTCGCCGATCAGCATGTTCTGCGGGTTCCCGACCAAGGTCGCGGCGGACCCGACGTTGGCCGCGCAGGCCAGCGCGATCAGGAACGGCAGCGGCTGTGTGCCCCGCCGGCGCAAGGCGTCGATGAACACCGGCGTGGCGGCGAGACACACGATGTCGTTGCCGAACACGGCCGACAGGGCGGCGGATGCGGCGATCAGGATCGCAAGCATCGCGCCGTTCGACCACCCGTGCCCGGCAATCCTGCGCGCGACCTCGTCGTAGAAGCCGCCGAGGCGCATTTGCGCCGAAATGACCATGAACGAGAACAGCAGCAGCAGCGTCGGCAGGTGCACCGCGCTGCGTGCCTCGTCGATCGTCAACGCCCCGCCGGCCACCATCGCGATGGCGCCGAGCACGGCGATTCCGGTTCGGTCCAGCTGCAGCAGGGGCAGGCCGCCGAGCGCCATGCCGAGGTAGACGATGCCGAACACTGCGGCGACAAAGAGAGTCATCGGGGAGCACTTGGATCCGGATGGCCTATTGTCGCTGCGCTCGGCGCCCGACCGCCGAGCGCAACGGACACGCCCCCGCCGCCGAACCGCCGGCAGTCCCGCGCGCCTTGCGGCGCGCCCGTCACCCGGCTGAGGTCAATCCGCGCCCTTGAGCCGCGCGATGTAGTGCGCGATGACCGGCACCTCGGCCGCGGGAATCGGCGCCTTGAACGCATGGCGCATTTTCTCGACCTCGACCATCCACGCCGCGGCGTTCAACTTGGGCTGGGTTTCGACCATCCCGTACGAGTGGCACATCAAGCAGAAACTGTTGGCCGCCGCGGCGCCAGGGCCGCTGCCCGGGAACACGCGGCTGCTCGTCGGCAGTTCGATGCTCTTGTGCATCGGCAGCGACGGGCGGGCCAGCGCGAGGCCTGCCGCGCCCAGGCCTGCGCCGAGCAACGCCGCGTTGAGCAGGACAAAGAAGAGATTGCGGTTCATGGCGGGGCTCCGGTCAGGCGGCCGTCACGGCGATGGACTCGACCACGTTGCGCATGAATCCGCCCGGGTTCCAGTTGGGCGTCATCGGCTGCTTCAGTCCGTCGGTGTTGGTGCAGCGGACCATCAGCGTGTGCGCGCCGCGCGCGAGGGAGATTCGGCTGCTCCACTGCCGGAAGCTGTAGCGTCCGTAGTCGTGCCCGAGCTGCGTGCGCCTCCAGCTGCGTCCGCCGTCGGTCGACAGGTCGACCGCGCGAACCCCGGTGTCGCCGCCGAAGGCGATTCCGCGCACCAGCACCGCGTGCCCCGCGGGCACGCGGGCGCCCGCGGCCAGGTTGGTGACGAAGGAGCGCGGAACCATGCGATTGATCGGAACGAACTGGACGCCCTTCTGCCCCGGCGTCATGTTCGCGTGCGGCCAGTTGTCCGGAATCGTGTAAGCCGGCTTCATCCAGAAATTGGTGTCGTCGTGGTCGAGCACGCGAATGTGCTGCAGGGCCTTGGTCCAGTAGGTCGCGTACCAGCCGGGAACGATCAGGCGGAACGGGAAGCCGTTGAGCACCGGCAGCGCCTGGCCGTTCATCAGCCAGGCGATCATCACTTCGCCGTCGCGCGCGTGGTCGACGCTCAAGGACTTTTTGAGGTTCGGCGCGTCCGGCACCACCGGCCGCTCGGCGCCCTCGAACTGCACCTGCACCGCACCGGCCTTGACCCCCGCCGCATCGAGCACGTCGCGCAACCGCACGCCGACCCAGCGCGCGTTGCCCATCGCGCCGTTGCCCCACTCGCCTCCGGCCACGCGCGGCTGGAAGAAACCGCGCGAGTTGCCCGAGCACTGGTTGACCGCGGCGAGCTCGACGTGCTCGAACCCGCCCATCAGGTCGGCGAGGGTGAAACGGATCTGGTTGTTG
>JAJZHS010000399.1 GCA_021798395.1 Pseudomonadota bacterium | reverse complement strand
GGTGCACCAGTTCCAGGAACGTGTCGTCGCGCGCGCTGCGCAGCGACTCGATGACGCCCCAGCTCACTCCCGAGCCGCCGTGTACCGCGACCCCGGCCGGCTTGGCGATCGCCAACAGCGCGTCGTCCTCGAACAGCACCGGGTAGCTGCGCGGCGGAGCCGCGTTCGGCGCAGGTTCGGCCATGCGCAGCGGCGGCACGCGGACCTGGTCGCACGCGACAAGCTTGTGCGCCGCGCTGGCGCGCGCGCCGTTGACCCGCACTTCGCCGGAACGCACGATGCGGTAGATATGGCTGCGCGGCACGCCCTTGAGCATGCGCGCGAGAAAATTGTCCAGGCGCTGGCCGACGGCGTCTTCGCCGACGCCCAGCACGGTGGCGCGGGCAGATTGCATATAATCGATGTTGCGAAGCGTGCGCCGGTCACGTCCGGCCGAGCGAGAAAGCTGCTGTTGAAGTGCTGGTCTGCAAGCTGCAGGGCGTGTGGCGGTACCCGTTGCACCCTGCCTGTTCCGCCATTTTATCGACCCGAGCCCGAATTGCCGCCGACGGTGGCGCGGTGCCGGCGACCCGGATCGCGGAAGCCGCCCCGCTTCGAGGCACCTAGCTCGTCTGGCGTCGTTGCGCGCGCCACCGCGGATCCGGCCGGAAGCCGGCCCGCGGTGATCAGCAAACGCGTCAGCAGAACGAACAGAATGCCAACCGACCCGGCTTTGCCGTGGTCCACGACGACAAGCCGAGAACGTGCTTCCCAGCGACCCAGCCTCGACAATGCAGCGCAGCGCCCCCGCGGGACGCGTTGCGCGCGGGCGGCCGCGAGCATCGGAGCCGCGCCGCGCATGCGCGCGACGCGGCTGGCCCAGGTCCTGAAGGCGGCGCCGCCGCCTCGGCTGTTCTCCCGTTCTGCTGCAACGCGTGCGCTGCGCGAGTCGGGCCCTCGTGGGCCTGGAGTCATCACGCAGCCCGCCGCCGACGGCGGGACGGAGAACACGAAATGAAACGCATGTTGTTCAACGCGACGCAGGCCGAGGAGCTGCGCGTGGCGATCGTCGAGGGCCAGAAGCTGCTCGACATCGATATCGAGCAGGCCGGCCGCGAGCAGCGCAAGGGCAATATCTACCGCGCCGTCGTCACCCGCGTCGAGCCGTCGCTCGAAGCGTGCTTCGTCGATTACGGCGAGGAGCGCCATGGCTTCCTTCCGTTCAAGGAAATTTCCCGGCGCTATTTCAAGGAAGGCGTGTCGCCGTCGCAGGCGCGGATCCAGGACGTGATTCGCGAGGGCCAGGAAATGCTGGTTCAGGTCGAGAAGGAAGAACGCGGCAACAAGGGCGCTGCGCTGACCACCTTCATTTCGCTGGCCGGCCGCTACTTGGTGCTGATGCCGAACAATCCGCGGGGCGGAGGAGTCAGCCGGCGCATCGAGGGCGACGACCGCCAGGAACTGCGCGAAACGATGGAGCAGCTGAAGTACCCGGACGGCATGAGCCTGATCGCGCGCACGGCCGGCATCGGACGCAGCGTCGAAGAACTGCAGTGGGATCTGAACTACCTGCTCAAGCTTTGGAGCGCGATCGAGGAGGCGGGCAACTCGCAGAAAGGCGCGTTCCTCATCTACCAGGAGTCGTCGCTGGTCATTCGCGCCATCCGCGACTACTTCACCAGCGACATCGGCGAAATCCTGATCGACACCGAGGACGTCTACGACCAGGCGCACCAGTTCATGGCCCACGTCATGCCCGACAACGTCGGTCGGGTCAAGCGCTACCGTGACGACCTGCCCCTGTTCTCGCGCTTCCAGATCGAGCACCAGATCGAGACCGCGTATTCGCGCACCGTGAACCTGCCGTCGGGCGGCGCGATCGTCATCGACCATACCGAGGCGCTGGTGGCGGTCGACGTCAACTCGGCGCGCGCCACCCGCGGCACCGCGATCGAGGACACCGCGCTGCGCACCAACCTGGAGGCGGCCGAGGAAATCGCGCGCCAGATGCGGCTGCGCGACCTCGGCGGGCTGATCGTGATGGACTTCATCGATATGGATGAAGCGAAGAACCAGCGCGCGGTCGAGGATCGGCTGCGCGACTGCCTGCGGCAGGATCGCGCGCGGGTGCAGACGAGCAAGATCTCCAAGTTCGGTCTGCTCGAGGTCTCGCGCCAGCGCCTGCGCCCGGCGCTGTCCGAAGGCGCCTACGTGACCTGCCCGCGCTGCAACGGCACGGGCCACATTCGCGACACCGACTCCAGCGCGCTGCAGATCCTGCGCATCATCCAGGAAGAAGCGATGAAGGAAGGCACCGCGGCGGTGCATGTGCAAGTGCCGGTCGAGGTGGCGTCGTTCCTGCTCAACGAAAAGCGCGCCGAAATCACCAAAATCGAGTTGCGCCAGCGCGTCTCGGTCTTGCTGGCGCCGAACAAGCAGCTGGAAACGCCGAACTACAAGCTCGAGCGCCTGAAGCACGACGACCCCCGCCTGGACAACCTGCCGGCGAGCTACCGCATGGCCGAGGAGCTCGAGCAGGAAACCACCGTCCTGCGCCGCAGCAACGAAGAGCGCCCGCGCCAGGAAGCCCTGGTGCGCGGCATCACA
>JAJZHS010000398.1 GCA_021798395.1 Pseudomonadota bacterium | reverse complement strand
AGTGGCGCGATCCGGGCTGCTCCATGTGCCTGGGCATGAACGACGACCGGCTGCTTCCAGGCGAGCGCTGCGCTTCGACCTCCAACCGCAACTTCGAAGGCCGACAGGGTGCGCTCGGGCGCAGCCATCTGGTCAGCCCGGCGGTGGCGGCGGCGTCGGCGCTGGCCGGCCGACTGGCCGCACCGGCTGAAGAGGACGTGTACTGATGCGAGCTTTCACCACGCACGACGGCCTGGTCATGCCGCTGGACCGCGCCAACGTCGACACCGACGCGTTGATTCCGAAGCAATACATCAAGTCGGTCGAGCGCAGCGGCTTCGGCGTCCACCTGTTCGACGATTGGCGCTATCTGGACCCCGGCGAACTCGGGCAGGATCCGGCCACGCGCCGCCCGAATGCGACCTTCGTGATGAACCAGGCGCGCTACGCCGGCGCGTCGATCCTGCTCGGGCGCGAGAATTTCGGCTGCGGCTCCAGCCGCGAACACGCGGTGTGGGCGCTCGACGAAGCGGGTTTCCGCGTGCTGATCGCGCCGAGTTTCGCCGACATCTTTCACGCGAACTGCTTCAAGAGCGGCCTGTTGCCGATCGTGCTGGCGGCCGCCGTCGTCGACGAGCTGTTCGAACTGGTCGCGCTGCGGCCGGGGCTGTGCCTGCGTGTGGACCTGGCGACGCAAACCGTGGCTATGGCCGGCGGCCGCGTGCTGGACTTCGCGATCGATGCCCATCGTCGGCGCTGCCTGCTCGAGGGACTCGACGACATCGCGCTGACCCTGGCGCAGGCGCCGTCCATCCGCGCCTACGAGCAGCGCCGCCGCGCAGCCGAGCCGTGGCTGTTCGAGAACGACACCGCAACGAATTCCCAACCTTCACAACGCACATGAACTCGCAACTCTTCAGTCCCGTTCGCGTCGGCGAACTCGATCTGGTCAACCGCATCGTCATCGCGCCGATGTGCCAATACTCCGCAGAGGACGGTTGCGCGACCGACTGGCATCTGCTGCACCTCGGGCAGCTGGCCCTGTCGGGCGCCGGCTTGCTGATCCTGGAGGCGACCGCGGTCGAGGCCGCGGGGCGCATCACACCGCAGGACCTGGGGCTGTGGAGCGACGCCAACGAGGCCGCGCTGCGCCGCATACTCGACGCGGTGAGTCGGCATTCACCGATGCCCATAGGCGTGCAGTTGTCGCATGCCGGGCGCAAGGCGTCGAGCCGCAGGCCCTGGGACGGCGGCGCGCTGCTGCTCGCGCAGGACGGCGGCTGGCCTTGCGTGGCCCCTTCCGCGGTGGCGCACGGCGCCGGCGAGCCGCCGCCGCAGGCCCTCGACAAGGCCGGCCTGGCGCGCATATGCGACGCATTCGTGGCGGCCGCGCGCCGCGCCGAGCGCCTGGGCGTGCAGCTCATCGAGCTGCACGCCGCGCACGGCTACCTGCTGCACCAGTTCCTGTCGCCGCTATCGAACCGGCGCGCCGACGACTACGGCGGCCCGCTGGAAAACCGCATGCGCTTCGTGCTCGAGGTGTTCGACGCGGTGCGCGCGAGCGTGCCCTCGCGCGTGGCAGTCGGCCTGCGCCTGTCGGCCACCGACTGGGTCGACGGCGGCTGGGATATCGACTCCAGCGTCGTGCTGTGCCGCGAGCTCGACCGCCGCG
Source organism: Pseudomonadota bacterium (assembly GCA_021798395.1). GTDB lineage: Bacteria > Pseudomonadota > Gammaproteobacteria > Burkholderiales > Burkholderiaceae_C > Thiomonas_A. Next base: position 939 of record JAJZHS010000398.1, on the reverse strand, counting down.
GCTGCGCCTACGTGCACGTTTCCAGCGGCGGACTGTCGCAGCAGCAGGTCATCACGGTGGGCCCGGGCTACCAGGTGGGATTCGCCGAGCGCATCAAGCGCGAGGTGGCCATGCCGGTGATCGCGGTCGGCATGATCACCCAGGCTGCGCAGGCCGAGGCCATCGTCGCCGAGGGCCGTGCCGACCTTGTCGCGTTGGCCCGCGCCATGCTCTACGACCCGCGCTGGCCCTGGCACGCCGCAGCCGAACTGGGCGCCGAGGTTTTTGCGCCGCCACAATACTGGCGCTGCCAGCCGAGCCCCCACAAGACCTTGTTTGGTACGACGCGCGTCGGCCAGCGCTGAAATGGCCCTGCAAAGCCAAGCGCTTCTCGCTGCCACTCGGCGATGAGCAAGAGGTACAGGTGCTGGGCATGGCGTGCGGCAACAAGTCCAGTCGACCCGCAGCGGTAGAAGCGCGAGGCGGAATGAACAGCCTAAAGGCTGACGTCTGTTCGTGCCATGGAACGAGATCGACATGCGGCTACCGTTGATCCAGCAAGCCGCATGGAGCCCGCGCGCGGTGGCCTGCGCGGCGACCCGGGCTTCGATCAGACGCCGAGCACGGCAGCGTCGACGGGCAGCTCGGGGTCGCGCGACCATTCGTTCCAGGACCCGAAATAGATGCGCACCTTGTCGAATCCGGCTTGCTTGAGGGCGAGGTACGTGTTCGACGCGCGCGCGCCCTTGAAGCAGTAGAGGTAGATGTCGTCGTCTGCGTCGATGTCCGCGGTGGCGCATTCGGCGCGTACCTCGGCCGGCGATTTGATGACCGGGCCGTGGGGGCCTGGCTTCATGAATCGGTACCACTCGATCCAGCGTGCTCCGGGCAGGCGGCCCTTGCGGGGCGCGAAGTCCTTGCCGTAGGGCGAGGAGCTCTCCCCGATCCATTCGTCGATGT
>JAJZHS010000397.1 GCA_021798395.1 Pseudomonadota bacterium | reverse complement strand
TGGAGCTGGCGCTGGCTGTTCGCCGCCAATCTGCCGCTGGCCGCGCTGGCGGCGTGGCGGGTGCTGCGGCTGCCGCGCGGCCAGGGCCATGTGCAGCCCGGGCAGGGGCACGACGCGCCCGGCGTGTTGCTGTTCGCGGCCAGCGCCGCGCTGGCGCTGCTGTGGCTGACGCTGGCCGGGCACCGCTTCGCCTGGGTTTCGCTGCCCAGCGTCGCGATGGCCGGCGCCGCGCTGCTGCTGGGCTGGTTGCTGCTGCGCCGCGAGCGCGCGCTGGCGCACCCGTTCCTGCCGCTGGAGCTGTTGCGCCAGCGTCCGATCGCCTGGTGCAGCGCCACCGTCGTGCTGTTTGCCGCGTCGATGTTCGCGCTGGTGTTCTTCCTGCCGGTCTACGTGCAGCTCGGACGCCACGGCGACGCCGCCGACGCCGGCCTGCTGCTGCTGCCGCTGACCGTCGGGCTGGTTCTGGGGTCGAACGCGACCGGCCGCCTGGTCGCGCGCAGCGGCCGGCCCGACGTGCCGCCGCGCTACGGGCTGGTGGTCGCCGCCGCGGCGATGCTGGCGCTGGGCGTGGTGCCGATCGGCGGCGTTCGCATCGGCGCGCTCGGGCTGCTCGCCGGGCTGGGCTTCGGCACCGTGATGCCGACCTCGCAGTTGCTGATCCAGGCCGTGGCCGGGCGCAGCCGCCTCGGCGCGGCCGCGGCGACGGTCTCGCTGGCGCGCTCGACCGGCGCCTCGCTGGGCACCGCGGTGTTCGGCGCGTTGGTGTTCGGCCTGGTCTCCAGCGCCGACCTGCAGGCCGCGCTGCACGGCGGCGACGCGGCCGTGCTCGGCCGCGTCACCCACGCCTTCCATCTCGCTTTCGTCGCCGCCGGGGGGCTGACGCTGGTCGCCGCGGCGCTGTCGACGCGGGTGCCCAAGGTCGAGATCTGACGCGCGCGGCGATAGGATCTCGTGAACGCAGCCCTAACGAAGACGATGCAGACCCTAGACCAACTCCAAGCTTTCGCGATCGACGACCGGTTGACGTTTCGCAGCGGCCCCGGCGGCCTGCTGCACGCCGACATCGTCGCCGCCGACGGCCGCGCCAGCCTGAGCCTGCAGGGCGCGCAACTGACCCATTTCCAGCCGGCCGCGCAGTCAGCGCCGCTGCTTTGGCTGTCGCCGCGCGCGCGCCATGCCGCGCAGCGCCCGATCCGCGGTGGCGTGCCGGTGTGCTGGCCGTGGTTCGGCGCGCACGCCAGCGACACGTCGCTGCCGTTGCACGGCTACGCGCGCGTGGCGCCGTGGGAGCTGATCGACAGCGCCTGCGTCGACGGTCGCGTGCAGTTGACGCTGCGCATGCGCGCCGACGAAGCGACGCGGCTGGTGTGGCCCCACGAAACGCCGCTGGAACTGTACGTCGAAGTCGGCGACGCGGTGTCGATCGAGCTGACGACGATCAACGCGGCCGGGGTCCCGGTCAAGCTCGGCGAAGCGCTGCACGCGTACTTCACCGTCGGCGACGTCGAGCAGGTCGAAGTGCTGGGGCTGGCCGGCGCGCGCTACCTGGACAAGACGCTGGGCTTCGCCGAAGCGCGGCAGAACGGGGCGCTGCGCATCGCCGGCGAGACCGATCGCGTCTACCTGGACACCGAGGCGCGCTGCAGCATCGTCGACCCGCTGCTCGGACGGCGCATCGTGATCGACAAGAGCGGGTCGTCGAGCACCGTGGTGTGGAGTCCCGGCGAGCAGCGCGGCGCCGAAATGGCCGACATCGGCAGCGCGCACTGGCGCGGCATGCTGTGCGTCGAATCGGCCAACGCGGCGGCCAACGCGCTGACGCTGCAGCCCGGCGAGCTGCACACGCTGGCGGTGCGCTACGCCGCCGAGTCGCTGTAGCGCGACGGCGCGGCGACTCGCCGCGTCAGCGCGTCGCGTGGTCGAGGTCGGGGCGCCGCCAGGGGTCGACGTGGGTCATCACGTCGAGCACTCGGTGGCGCTGCATCACTTGCGCGCGCGCGGCCACCGCGATGTCGTGGCCGGCCTCGACGCTCAGGGCCGCGTCGACTTCCAGATGCGCGTCGACGACGATCATGTCGCCCATCTTGCGCGTGCGCACGTCGTGCACGCCGCGCACGCCCGGCGTGCCCAGCAGCGTGGCGCGGATCGCCTGCACCTCCTCGTCGTCGACCGCGCGATCCATCAGATCGTGCAGCGCGTCCCAGCCGAAGCTCCAGCCCATGCGGCAGATCATCGCGCCGACGATCAGTGCGGCGATCGGGTCGAGCAGCGGCCAGCCGGCCAGGTTGCCGACGATGCCGACGCCGACGACCAGCGACGACGCCGCGTCCGAACGCGCGTGCCAGGCGTTGGCCACCAACATGCTCGACTTGACGCGCTTGGCCACCGTCAGCATGTAGCGGAACAGCAGTTCCTTGGCCAGCAGCGCGGCCGCCGCGACCCACAGCGCGGCGACGTGCACGCGCGCGATGTCGGCCGGATTCTCCAGCTTGCGCAACGCCGCCAGCAGCATGCCGGCGCCAACCGCCAGCAGCAGCACGCCCAGCGCCAGCGACGCGCCGGTCTCGAAGCGCTGGTGGCCGTAGGGGTGGTCGGCGTC
>JAJZHS010000396.1 GCA_021798395.1 Pseudomonadota bacterium | reverse complement strand
TTGCTGCCGGTCTGCCCGCGGCCTTTGAGCATCACCGCCTGGCGGTGGCGGCAGACGTTCGACAGCAGGTCGATGCCGTCGGCGTTGCGCACCAGGATGCGGCCTTCGCCTTCCTGCGGCAGCGCGTAGTAATCGCCCAAGTTGGGTACGGCCAGTTCGTGGCCCAGATACCGCGGACCGTTGTCGAAGATGCGTCGCTGCTCCCTGGCGTGAAGTTCCGTGTCGAAGTAGGCCGTCACCGGCAGCTGGGTCTTGCTCGGACCCGGATGCGCGGTCTGCACGCTCTGCACGCTCAAATCCGACATGATGATGCTGGGGTCTCCTGGTCGATCGAGGACTCACGGCGCATGCCGCATGCGCATGACAAACGGCGCGTTCGGCCGGCGCTCCGGAGGGGCGCATTCTAGTCCACGGCGTCAGGCAAATAGCCCCTTGGCAAGTCGCGGACACGCAGCGGGTGCCGCCGCCTCGGCGGCGCGACGCGATAAAATGATCCCCTTTGACCGCACGGCGCCAACGGCGCCGGGAAGCGACACGCCGATGAACGCCGACACCCGCCCCAGCACCGCGCCGACCGCGCCTCCCAGCTACGAACAGGCGGTGGGCGAGCTCGAACGACTGGTCCAGCAGCTCGAGTCCGGCCAGATGTCCCTGGACGACACGCTGCAGGCGTACGCGCGCGGCGCCGAGTTGCTGCGCGACTGCCGCGAGCGGCTGCAGGCGGTCGAGCAGCAGGTCCAGGTTCTCGACGGTGCGGAGCTCAAGCCTTATGCCGATGCCGATGCCGATGGCGATGGCGAGCGCGACGCCTGAAGTCGAGGCGTTCGACGCCTGGGCGCAGCAGCGCGTCGCGCGCCTGCGCCTGCTGCTCGAGCGCGCGCTGCCGCAGCGCGAAGCGCTCGAGCAGGCGATGCATTACGCCGCCGCGCTGGGCGGCAAGCGCATGCGGCCGCTGCTGGTCTGGGCCACCGGCGAGGCGCTCGACGCGCAGCCCCAGGCGCTGGACGCGGCGGCGTGCGCGGTGGAACTCGTGCACGCGTATTCGCTGGTGCACGACGACCTGCCGTGCATGGACGACGACGTGCTGCGCCGCGGCCAGCCGACGGCGCACGTGCGTTTTGGCGAGGCCTTGGCGCTGCTTGCCGGCGACGCGTTGCAGACCCGCGCGTTCGAAGTGCTGACCGCGGACGACGCGGTCGCGCCCGCGGTGCAGGCGCGGCTGTGCCGTGTGCTGGCGCAGGCCGCGGGGGCCGCCGGCATGGCCGGCGGCCAGGCGGTCGACCTGGCCTCGACCGGGCAGGTGCTCGACGTCGACGCGCTCGGCGCGATGCACCGGCGCAAGACCGGTGCGCTGCTCAAGGCCAGCGTGCTGATGGGCGCCGCCTGCGCGCCGCATGCCGCAGCCGACAGCGTTCGCCAGCTCGGCGCGTACGCGGATGCGATCGGGCTTGCGTTCCAGGTCGTCGACGACCTGCTCGACGCCAGCGCCGATACCGGCACCCTGGGCAAGACGGCGGGCAAGGATGCACGCCAGGGCAAGGCGACGTATGTCACCTTGCTGGGCGCGCCTGCCGCCGGCGCGCTGGCGCAGCGCTTGCGCGACGATGCGCTGCGCGCGCTCGACGCGCTGGCGCCGGCGCTGCGCGCGCGCTGCGACCATCTCGCCACCCTGGCGCTGCGCATCGTCAGCCGGAGTCACTGATCATGGATTTGCTGCATGCGATCGACGCGCCGCGCGACCTGCGCCGGCTCGAACCCGAACAGCTGCCCGAGGTCGCACGGCAGCTGCGTCAGTTCATCGTCGACACCGTGTCGCGCACCGGCGGGCACCTGTCGTCGAACCTCGGCACCGTCGAGCTGACGTTGGCACTGCATTACGTGTTCGACACGCCGAGCGACCGCCTGGTGTGGGACGTCGGCCACCAGACCTACGCGCACAAGATCCTGACCGGGCGACGCGAGCGCATGGGAACGCTGCGCCAGTACGGCGGCCTGTCCGGGTTTCCGCGGCGCGACGAATCGCCTTACGACACCTTCGGCACCGCGCACTCGTCGACCTCGATTTCAGCCGCGCTGGGCATGGCGCTGGCGGCCGCGGCCAAGGGCGAGCGGCGCAAGGTGGTCGCGGTGATCGGCGACGGCGCGATGACCGGCGGCATGGCGTTCGAGGCGCTGAACAATGCCGGCGTGCACCCGGAGGCCGACCTGCTGGTGGTGCTCAACGACAACGACATGTCGATCTCGGCGCCGGTGGGCGCGCTGAACCGCTATCTGGCGCGATTGCTGTCCGGACGCTTCTACGCCAGCGCGCGCGACGCGGCCAAGCAGGTTCTGCGCGCTGCGCCGCCGCCGCTGTTCGAGCTGGCGCGGCGCTTCGAGGAGCACGCCAAGGGCATGGTCGCTCCGGGCACGTTGTTCGAGGAATTCGGCGTCGACTACGTCGGGCCGATCGATGGTCACGATCTCGACGCTCTGGTTCCGACGCTGCAGAACCTGCGCCAGCGCGGAGGCCCGCGGCTGTTGCACGTGGTGACCAAGAAGGGCTACGGCTACAAGCTCGCCGAGGCCGATCCGATCGCATACCACGGCCCGGGGCGCT
>JAJZHS010000395.1 GCA_021798395.1 Pseudomonadota bacterium | reverse complement strand
CCCTGGGATCGATGCGCAGCGGCCTGAGCAGGTCGATCCGGTCGCCGTCGACCGCGGGCGTGTCGGGCGCTCGCGGCCGACCCGCAACCGCCAGTTGCAGCGCGCCGGAGTCCCACGTCGCCGGCAGCAGCGCGTCGACGCCGCTGGCGCGCACCGCGTCGCCCAGCGTCGCTCCGGCCCGCACGTGCACGGCGCGCAGCACTGCGGCGGCGTCCGGCGGCTGCCAGAATACCTGCACCACGATGGACCCGGGTTCAGCCATACACCGCCTGCGCGCGCTGCACGAACGCCTCGACGAAGGTCTTCGCGATATGGCCGAACACCGGACCGATCACCGCCTCGACCACCCGGCTCGAGAAGTGGTACTCGAGCGTGAAGTCGACCCGGCACGCGCTGCCGTCCTGCAGCGGCGTGAAGGTCCACAGACCCTGCAGCGCGCTGAACGGACCCTCGACCAGCTGCATGCGGATTTCACGGTCCGGAACCTGGTCGTTGCGGGTGGTGAAACTCTGCCGCACGCCCTTGAAATCGATGTGCAGCGTCGCGCGCATGCAGTCGTCCCGGGCCTCGTGCACGTCGACTCCGCCGCACCAGGGCAGGAACGTCGGGTAGGACGCGACGTCCTGCACCAGACGATACATCTGCTGCGGGCTGTACCAGAGCAGAACGGACTTGTGCACGGTGGCCATGGACGAGTTTCTTAAAATCAAGCAATTGTAAGAAACCCGGCCGGTCGCAAACCGCCACGCCCATGAGCATCGCCGAAAACCGCAAGGCAGCGTTCAATTACTTCCTGGAGGACCGCTACGAGGCCGGAATCGTCCTCGAAGGCTGGGAAGTCAAGGCCGTGCGTGCCGGCCGCGCCCAGCTCCTCGATGGCTACGTCATGATCCGCGACGGCGAGCTGTATCTGGTCGGCATGAACGTCACCCCCCTGCAAAGCGCCTCCACCCACGTTCGCCCGGACGCCAGCCGCACGCGCAAGCTGCTGTTGCACAAGGACGAGATCCGGCGCCTGATCGGCAAGGTCGAGCAGCGGGGCTACACCCTGGTGCCGCTGAACCTGCATTACAAGAACGGCCGCGTCAAGCTCGATTTCGCGCTGGGCCGAGGCAAGAAACTGCACGACAAGCGCGACACGGAAGCCAAGCGCGACTGGCAGCGCGAGAAGGCACGGCTGATGCGGCACGCGAACAAGTAAAGCGCCGCGCGAACTCCCCGGTCGGTCAACGCCTGGCCTGGGCGACGGCCGGCTGCGGCTGCGGCGGCGGCAGGTAGTGCTCGATGTCGATCATGCGCCAGGCCATCCACGCCAGCAGCGCGAACGTCGACACCACGACGAGCGGCGCGAACACCTTCAGCGCGGCGCGTTCGGCCCGCTGCCACCAGGCCAGCGGCGGTGCGCCTTCATCGGGCTGCGCCTCGGCGGCGCCCGATCCGGCCGCGGACTGCTGCGCGTCGTTCGCCGCCACCGTCTCGCCGCCGAGCCAGGGCGTCGCCTCGTCGCGCGTGGCGGCAAACCGCTGCGTCGCTCCGGGAACAGCAGCCAGCCCCGCCTCCGGCACGACGAAGTCCTCCGCGGATACCGGCACGGCCTCCGCGGGCACCGGCGCCGCCGCCAGCGCGACGCCGGCCTCAACGGGTTCCGGGACCGCGCCTGCGCCGTCGTGCACGAGCCCTCCGGCCGCGCTCGGCGCGGTCCGGCGCAGCCTGGGCGCCGGGCCGAGGCTGCGCAGCCGCCCGGCGACGATGCGCCCCTCGACAACGACGAACACCGCGCACAAGGCCGGCGCCACGACGTGCAGCACCGGGAAATGCCGCGCGATCGTCGCGGCCCACATCGGGTCGGACACCGCCAGGCGGCCGGCGATCCAGCCCAGCAGCGCGGCGCCCGCCGGAACCAGCAGTGGGCGGCTGTCGAGCAGGCGGCCGACGAAGGCGCTGCCGAACATCAGCAACGGAATGCTCAAGGCCAGGCCCAGCAGCAGGTAGCCCAGCGAACCGCCGGCGGCGCCGGCGATCGCCACGACGTTGTCCAGGCTCATTGCCAAGTCGGCGAACACGATGGTCGCGACCGCACCCCAGAAGCCCGCTGCGGCATCGCCGCCGGAGTCGGGCTGCTGCTCGGCGACGAGCAGCCTGATCGCAACCGCGAGCAGCAATCCCGCGCCGCCGATCTCGATCAGCGGCAACTGCAGCAGCACCCCTGCCACCCCGGTCAGCACCGTGCGCAGCAGGATCGCCGCCGCGGTGCCGGCGACCAGCGCGCGCAGCCGCAGGCCCGACGGCAGGTTGCGGCAGGCGAGCGCGATCAGTACCGCGTTGTCGCCGCTGAGCAACAGGTCGACGAACACGATCTGCGTCACGACCGTGACGGCGTGGCTGCTTGCGGTGTAAGGCACGTGCGCGTTCCCCGTTCGCTGCGTCAGCCGACGATTCCGGCGATGCCGGTGTACAGCGCCAGCGCCGACGTCGCCGCCAGCGCCGCGCCGACCGCCAGCGCGTAGCCGCCGCGCAAGCGGCTGCGCTCGGGCAGCGCGGTGCGCGCCAGCCAGTACAGCAGGCCGAGCACCACCGGCAGCAGCAGCGCGTTGAGCACCCCG
>JAJZHS010000394.1 GCA_021798395.1 Pseudomonadota bacterium | reverse complement strand
CCGCCACGTCCACCAGGCCAGCGCGTGCAGCGCCAGCGCTGCGGCGAGCGCGAGCCAGAGTGCGGTCGGCGGGTGGCGCCTCGCGGCGGAAGCGTAAGCGGTTGGCATCGGCTCGGCCGGCAGGAGGGCCGGCAAAAGAAGAGGCTCCCGGGCTATAATCCGAAAGATTTGCGTGCAGCCTCATGGTTCGGTTCCGGGTCCCCGCGTTGCGACGTCGCGGGATTCGAGGGACCGGCTTCGAGGGCGGCGCGCGCCGCCCTGTGTCGACGGCCACCGAAGCACGCGTCCGGAGAATATAGCAATGCAGCCGCTGCAACCCAAGGCGATATTGGCCCTTGCCGACGGCACCGTCTTTCATGGCGTCTCGATCGGCGCCGCTGGCGAGACCAGCGGCGAAGTGGTGTTCAACACCGCGATCACCGGTTACCAGGAAATCCTCACCGATCCGAGCTACAGCCGCCAGATCGTCACGCTGACCTACCCGCACATCGGCAACGTCGGCGTCAACCCCGAGGACGTCGAGTCGGCACGCGTGCACGCCGCCGGCCTGGTCGTGAAGGACTTGCCTGCGGTCGATTCGAACTTCCGCAAATCCGAAGGACTGGCCGGCTACCTGCGCCGGACCGGGACGGTGGCCATCGCCGGAATCGACACCCGGCGGCTGACCCGGCTGCTGCGCACCCACGGTGCGCAGTCAGGCTGCCTGCTGGCGCTGCCGGCCGGCAGCGCCGTCACGCCGGACGTGGTCGAGCGCGCGCTTCGCAGCGCGCGCGCTTTCCCCGGGCTGGCCGGCATGGACCTTGCGCGGGTGGTCAGCACCACCGCGCGGTACGACTGGACCGAGACCGCCTGGCGCCTGGGGCACGGCCACGGCACGCAGGATGCGCCGCGGCTGCACGTCGTCGCGTACGACTTCGGCGTCAAGTTCAACATCCTGCGCCTGCTCGCCGATCGCGGCTGCCGCGTCACCGTGGTGCCGGCGCAGACTCCGGCCGACGCGGTGCTGGCGATGCGCCCGGACGGCGTGTTCCTGTCCAACGGGCCCGGCGACCCGGAGCCGTGCGACTACGCGATCGACGCCGCGCGGCGTCTGGTCGACAGCGGGGTGCCGATCTTCGGTATCTGCCTGGGGCACCAGATCATGGCGCTGGCCGCAGGCGCGCGGACCTTCAAGATGAAGTTCGGCCATCACGGCGCGAACCACCCGGTCAAGGATCTGGCCAGCGGCCGCGTCAGCATCACCAGCCAGAACCACGGTTTTGCGGTCGACGCCGAAAGCCTGCCGCCGCGGTTGCGGCCGACGCACGTATCCCTGTTCGACGGGACCCTGCAGGGCCTGGAGTTCGTCGATCGCCCGGCGTTCTGCTTCCAGGGCCACCCTGAGGCGAGCCCCGGGCCGCACGACATCGGTTCGCTGTTCGATCGCTTCGTCGGCATGATGCAGCAGCGCGCTGCGGCCTGAGGGCGGCCCGATGCACCCGTTCTTCGGCGTCACCGACATCGGGCTGTACGTGCTCGGCGTTGTGTTCATCGTGCTGTTGCCCGGGCCGAATTCCTTGTACGTGCTCAGCGTCGCGGCGCAGCGTGGCGTTCGCGCCGGCTACCTCGGCGCCTGCGGCGTGTTCGCCGGCGATTCGGTGCTGATGCTGCTGACCGCGATCGGGCTGGCCGGGCTGCTGCGCACGGTGGTCGGGCTGTTCCTGGTGGTCAAGATCGCCGGCGCCGCGTACCTGGCGTGGATCGGGCTGGCGATGCTGCGCGGCGCGCGGCGGCGCTGGCGCAGCGCCGAGGCTCCGGAGGCGCCTCCGGCGCGGGTCGACGCCGCGCATCCGTTCGGCAAGGCCATGCTCATCAGTCTGCTGAACCCGAAGGCGATCCTCTTCTACCTGTCGTTCTTCGTCCAGTTCGTCGACCCGGCGTACCCGCACCCGGCGCTGACCTTCCTCATCCTCGGCGCCATCGTGCAGTTCTTCAGCGCGCTGTACCTGTCGACGCTGATTCTGGCCGGTTCCGGCCTCGCCGCGGCGTTCCGCCGCCACCGCCGCGTGGCCGCCGGGTTGAGCGGCGCGGTCGGCGCGCTGTTCATGGCCTTCAGCGTGCGCCTGGCCACCGCCAGCGTGTAAGCGGCGCCCAGCCACCCAAGATTCCCTCCAGACCATGCCCAAGCGCACAGACATCCAGAGCATCCTGATCATCGGCGCCGGCCCCATCGTCATCGGCCAGGCCTGCGAATTCGACTACTCCGGCGCGCAGGCGTGCAAGGCGCTGCGCGAGGAGGGCTACCGCGTCGTGCTGGTCAACAGCAACCCGGCGACGATCATGACCGACCCGGAAACCGCCGACGTGACCTATATCGAGCCGATCACCTGGCAGGTGGTCGAATCGATCATCGCGCGCGAGCGCCCGGACGCGATCCTGCCGACCATGGGCGGGCAGACCGCGTTGAACTGCGCGCTGGACCTGCATCGCAACGGCGTGCTCGACAAGTACGGCTGCGCGCTGATCGGCGCCAAGCCGGAAGCGATCGACAAGGCCGAGGACCGGCAGAAATTCAAGGAGGCGATGACGCGCATCGGCCTGGGCTCGGCGCGCTCGGGAATCGCCCACAGCATCGACGAGGCGTGGGC
>JAJZHS010000393.1 GCA_021798395.1 Pseudomonadota bacterium | reverse complement strand
GCCCGCGCGGCGGCATCATCCTGATGAAGGCCGAACACGAAAAGGCGATCAATTCGGCGATCTTTCCGGGTTTGCAGGGCGGTCCGCTGATGCACGTGATCGCGGCCAAGGCGGTGGCGTTCAAGGAGGCCCTGGATCCGGCGTTCAAGGTCTACCAGCAACGGGTCGTCGACAACGCCAAGGTGATGGCCGCCACGCTGGGCGCGCGCGGTCTGCGCATCGTCTCCGGCGGCACCGAAAGCCATCTGATGCTGGTCGACCTGCGCGCCAAGTCCATCACCGGCAAGCAGGCCGAGGCGCTGCTCGGCGCCGCGCACCTGACGGTGAACAAGAACGCGATTCCGAACGATCCGCAAAAGCCGATGGTGACCTCGGGGATCCGCGTCGGCACGCCGGCGCTGACCACCCGCGGCTTCGGCCCCGAGCAGGTGGCGAAGACCGCCAACCTGATCGCCGATCTGCTCGATGCCCCCGAGGACGCCGCCGTGCTCGAGCGCGTGCGCGGCGAGGTGGCCGCGCTGGCGGCCGCGTTCCCGGTCTACGGCTGAGCGCGCCCCCAGGGCCGGGCGGCGCTCAGCCGCCGTAGCCGAGCGGGTTGCGCTGCTGCCAGTTCCAGGCGTCGTCGCAGATCTGCTGCAGGTCGCGCGCGGCGCGCCAGCCCAGCACGCGCGCGGCCGCTTCGGCATCGGCCCAGCACGCGGCGACGTCGCCGGGGCGACGGGCGACGACTTCATAGGGGACTGCGCGCCCGATCGTGCGCGCGAACGCGGCAACGAGTTCGAGCACCGACACGCCGCGTCCCGTCCCCAGGTTGACGGTGACCATGCCGGCGTGCGCGCGCAAATGGCGCAGCGCGGCGACATGGCCCTCGGCCAGGTCCATGACGTGGATGAAGTCGCGCACGCCGCTGCCGTCGGCGGTCGGCCAGTCGGCGCCGAAGACGCGCAGCCGCGGCAGCCTGCCGACCGCGACCTGGCTGACGTAGGGCAGCAGGTTGTTCGGTACCCCCCGCGGATCCTCGCCGATGAGCCCGCTCGGGTGAGCGCCCACCGGATTGAAGTAACGCAGCCTCGCGATGCGCCAACCCGGCTCGGCGCGGTACAGGTCGTCGAGCATCTGCTCGACCATCAGCTTGCTGCGCCCGTACGGGTTGGTCGCGCGCAGCGGCGCGTCTTCGCGCAGCGGAACGGATTGCGGGTCGCCGTAGACCGTCGCCGACGATGAGAAGATCAGGCTGCCGACTGAGGCTCGCTGCATCGCCTGCAACAAAGTGGTGCTGCCGCCGACGTTGTTGTCGTAATACCGAAGCGGCTTGTCGACCGATTCGCCGACCGCCTTGAGTCCGGCGAAATGAATCACCGCGTCGATTCGTCGCGACGCGAACGCGGCGTCGAGCGCCGCGGCGTCACGCACGTCGCCTTCGATGAAACCGGGGCGCTGCCCAGTGATGCGTTGTACGCGCGCCAGCGATTCGACGCTGCTGTTGCACAGGTTGTCGAAAACGACCGGCTCGTAGCCTGCTTCGATCAGCGCCACGCAGGTGTGCGAACCGATATAGCCGGCGCCGCCGGTGACCAGGATGATGGGTCGCATGACGCGCAGACTCCGAAAAAAAGCCGGAAGTCCTCGAGCGATTCGGACATCCGGCTTGGGCGGCTCGTTGCCGAGCCTTCATCTGGTGGGGGCACAAGGACTCGAACCTTGGACCAACTGATTAAGAGTCAGCTGCTCTACCAACTGAGCTATACCCCCAGAGAACTTGCAATGTTAGCACGTCATTTCAGGTCTGCAAAGAATCGTGGGGCCTGGCCCGCGGATCCCGCGAATCGAGGATTCGCCGGACGCGCAGGCCGCTATAGTCCGATCTGGACCCTTGCGCGCACCCGCGCGCGCCACACGCCACACCCGCCGCGCCGCCATGCCCCCTTCGTCTGCCCAAGCCGCCAGGCTCTTGCTGTTGCCGCTTCTCCTCGGCCTGATTCCGCTGCAGGCGCATGCCCTCGGCAGCGACCAGGCCCGCGCGCTGGCGGAGGCGGCCGACGGCGGCGACATCGCGGCGCTCGGCAAACTGCAGGCCGCGGCGCGCGCCGGAGATGCGAACGCCGAGAACTGGTACGGCATTTACTGCGTCGACGAGGGCAAGGACTACGGGCTCGCCGCGCAGTGGTTCCGCAAGGCGGCCGATCAGGGCGACGCGGCTGCGCAATACAGTCTCGGCGTGCTCTACACCAACGGCCTGGGCGTTCCCCGCGACCCGCGCCAGGCGGTGGCCTGGTACCGGCGTGCGGCGGCGCAGGGCTATGCGAAGGCCGAGAACAATCTGGCCTGGTTCTACGCCAACGGCAAGGGCGTGGCGCGCGATCCCGCGCTGGCCGCCGACTGGTACCGCAAAGCCGCCGAGCAGGGCAATGCGAAGTCGGAAATGAGCCTGGGCCTGCTGTACGCCAGCGGCACCGGGGTGGAGAAGGACCCGGCGCTGGCGCGCCAGTGGCTGCAGCGCTCGGCCGCGCAGGGCGACCCCGATGCGGCGCGCGCGCTGCACGCGCTGGATGACACCGGCGCCGGTGCGCGTGCCCCTTCGGCTCCGGCTTCGGCTCCGGCTCCGGCTCCGGCTCCGGCTCCGGCTCC
>JAJZHS010000392.1 GCA_021798395.1 Pseudomonadota bacterium | reverse complement strand
GCGCACGAACTGCCAGACCCAGACCTCCCACAGCCCGAAGCTGGCGACGACGTTGCCGACGCGGTAGTACGTCGGCACGTCCTTGAACACGTCGGGGATCACAGCCGCCCAGGTTCGGCCGAACAGCGCGCGCCGGCGCTGCTCGCGCTGCTCGAAACCGGCCCTGCCCAGCACTGCGGATTCGTTCTGCTCCATCGTCGCTCCCCACCGCGTTGCGCGTCGCACGCGGCCCGCAACGCTGCGGCCGGCCATCGCGCATGGGACGAAGATACATCCGGCGACACGCGCGCGGTGGGCTCTGCCGCTTTGTCGGCTCCGGCGGCGAACGAACCCTTGCGCTGGGTCAAGCAGTCGGCCGGGCCGACCGTCCCGGTGTCGCGCGCGGCGTCACTTCGGCGCGGCAGACCGGTCGGCGGCGCCGACGATCTCCCGCGTCACCGTCATGGTCGGCGGCGCGCGCAAGGTCTGGTAGACGACGCAGTAGCGCTCGGTCAGACGGATCAGGGTGGCCAACTGATCTTCGGGCGCATCGGTGTCCAGGGTGAACTTGAGACGGATGTTCTGCAAGCCGACCGGTACGTCCTTGGCCACGCCGAGGGTGCCGCGAAAGTCGAGGTCGCCTTCGGCCTGCAGCCGGGCGTCGCGAAGCTCGATGCCCAGCGCCGTCGCCACCGCGCTGAGCGTGACCCCGGCGCAGGCGACCAGCGCCTCAAGAAGCATGTCGCCCGAGCACGCGCCCAGCCCCTCGCCGCCCGTGGCCGGGTGCAATCCGGCCGTCACCAGGGCTTTGCCGGTTTCGAGGGTGCAGCGCACGCCTTCGGCCAGCCTGCCTTGCGCGCGCAATGTGACCCACGCCGCTTCGGCCGACGCGCGGTAGCGCTCTTTGAGCGGAGCCTGGATCGAACGCAAATCGTCTGCTTGCATGGAGCGTCTCCTCGCTGGGGAAGTCGGGGGTCCGACGGGTCCACTGTACGGCAATCGCGCGCGGCGAAGCCGTCGGGCCGCCGACATCGCTGCGCCGCGGCCCGCAGGGCGCCTACGCGCGATCGCCGACCGCTGCATCGCGCGACCAGGCGACGCACGCGGCGTACCCGGCGGGCACCGGGCACCACGCGGCGTCGAATCGGCTCAGCGCGTCGAGCGCCGCGTCGGGCGCGTTGTCCGGTGCTGCGGGCAGGGCGACCGGGCGCGCGTCGTCGCCCAGGACCGAGAAGCGCGCGGCCATGGCCGACAGCCCGCTTCCCAGCGCCTTCAGCAGCGCTTCCTTGGCCGTCCAGGCCGCGAAGAACGCGTCGCATCGCCGGGACTCGGGCAGCGCGCGCACGTGGTCGGCGTCGCGCGGCGCGAACACCATCGGTGCGAGCGGCCGCCAGTCGAACGATCGGTCGCGGGCCTCGACATCGACGCCGACGCGCCTGGCATGCGCGATCGCGATCAGGCCGTGGCTTCCCGCATGCGCGACGTTGAAGTCGAGCGCGGCAAGGCTGCCGCCGGGTGAACCCGGCGCGAACCGGGGCCTGCCGCAGGCGTCGTTGTCGAAGCGCCATGCGGCGGCCGGCACGCCGGTGCGTTCGGCCAGGACGTGGCGCAACGCCGCGCGGGTCGCGGCATGGCGCATCGCGTCCTCGTGGCGGCGCAAGCTGCGCGCCCGCGCGCGCTCGGCTTCGGCGAGCACGGCGAATGCCGGATGCGCGAGCGTTGCGGCGAAGTCGATGTCGACGCGGAACAAGTCGACCCCGGCCGCCGCGGCAGGCGGGACATCGATTGCGACGCGGACGAATGGCGAGGGCGTGGAAGTCGGGACCAAGGTGACGACACGGAACGGCAGCGAAACGAAGGCCCGGCGCCGCGCCCGCGGCGCGACGCCGGTGCGCGGGCGCGATTGCAGTATGAGGCAAGCGCGGTCGCCGCGCCATCGACGGCGCGGAGATCTGGATTTAATGCAACGAAACGGTTGCGTTGCGTTTATTGTTGGACTAAAGTAGCCGACAAGGACGGTCGATGGCGGTCGTCCGGAAGCTCTGTGGAGGAGAACCATCATGAACGCATCGCGCATGTCCCGTACGGCCCTGGTCGCCGGTGTCGCGCTGGGCTTGGCGGCCGCGTCGCCGGCGTGGGCCGACGGCTACGGCGAGCACGACGGTTTCGGGCCGGCCGCGGCGGTCATCGGCCTGGCCGCAGCCGTGGCCGCGCTGCCGTTCGTGTTCGGAGCCCCGCACGTGGTCGTGGCGGCGCCGGTCTATGCGCCGCCGCCTCCGGTGTACGCCTACGCGCCGCCGCCTCCGGCCTACGCATACGCCCCGCCGGCTTACGCGCCGACGTACACCTACGCGCCTGCGCCGGTGTACCGGTGGCATCGCGACGCGCGCTGGCATCGCCGCTGGCACGGCGACGAAGACCGTTGAGCGCGCCGACCGGCGCCGCCGCCGCGCCCTCGCGCGGCGGGCGCCCGTCGCGCGAGGCGGCGCGGCGGCTGGGCGAACACATTCTCGACACGGCCACCGAGCTGCTGCTCGAGCAGGGCTACGGCGCGACCAGCATCGAAGCGGTGGCGGCGCGCGCCGGGGTCTCCAAGCGCACCTTCTATCACCGCTTCGCCGACAAGCCGGCGCTGGGCAAGGCGGTCGT
>JAJZHS010000391.1 GCA_021798395.1 Pseudomonadota bacterium | reverse complement strand
GGTGCCGCTGTGCAGGACACCGGGACGCGCGCCGACGCCGGCCAGCCAGGCGCCCAGGCGCCGCGCCTGCTCGGCGCCCAGCGCCGAGAGCCGGTCGTAGTCGCGCGCGCCGAAGCTGGCCTGGCCGTGGCGCACCAGATACAGACTGGGCATGGCTCAGTCCGCGCCTTCGATCAGCGCCAGGCAGCGGCGCTCGAGCTGGCCGACGACCTGCGCCAGCGAGGCGAATTCGGGATTGCGCGCGTCCCCGGCGAGCCAGCGCTGGTAGATCTGCTGCGCGATCACCGCAAGGCGGAAGACGCCCTGCACCTGGTAGAAGGCGATGTCGCCGACTGCGCGGCCGCTGCGCGCGGCGTAGTAGGCGACGGCCTGCGCGCGCGTGAGCATGCCGGGCAGGTGCGTCGGTTGGCGCCGCATGGCCTGCAGCGCGGCGTCGTCGCCGGCCTCGATCCAGTACGCCAGCGCGTTGCCCAGGTCCATCAGCGGGTCGCCGACGGTGGCCATTTCCCAGTCGAGCACGCCGATCACGCGCAGCGGGTCGGCGGCGTCGAGGACCACGTTGTCGAAGCGGAAATCGTTGTGGATCACGCAATGCGGGTTGTCGCGCGCCGGCTGGCGCTGCTCCAGCCAGGCCATGACGCGGGCGAACGACGGTGCGTCGTCGGTGCGCGCGCGCTGCCAGCGCGCGCTCCAGCCTTCGACCTGGCGGCGCACGTAGCCGTCGCCGCGGTCGAGCCCGCCCAGTCCGGCGGCGCCGACGTCGATGGCGTGCAGCGCGACCAGGCGGTCGATCACGTTCAGGCACAGCCGGCGCGCCTGCGCCGCGTCGAGCGTCAGGCCGCGCGGAAGTTCGCGGCGCAGGATGATGCCGTCGATGCGCTGCATGACGTAGAACGGGCAGCCGAGCACGGTTGCGTCGTCGCATACCGCGAGCACCTGCGGCACGTCGCTGTACACCGGAGCCAGCGCGCGCATCACCGCAGATTCGCGCAGCATGTCGTGCGCCGCGCCGTGGCGCTGGCCGAACGGCGGCCGGCGCAGCACCAGGCTGCGCGCGCCGTAGTCGATCTGGTAAGTCAGGTTCGACGCGCCGCCGCGGAACTGGCGCAGCGCGGGGCTGCCGTGCAGCCCGGCGACGGCCTGCCGCAGATAGGCGTCGAGCCGCGCCAGGTCGAGTTGCTCGCCGTCGCGCACCGCGCTCGGCTGATCGCTCAGGCTGGGGTCCATCGGCACGTAGGGGTCGGTTCGGGCCCGGCGGTCGGGCGCCGCCGCATCGCCGGGCGATCGCATCGGACGACGCCCGTGCGAGCACTTTAGCCGCGTGGTTTAATGCGTCAAATGATTTATTCGCATCCTTCTCGATTCATGCCATGCATCTAAGGCGCGTCGACCTGAACCTGTTCGTCGTCTTCGACGCGATCTACGCCGAAGGCAGCGTGACCCGCGCCGCGCACGCGCTGAACTTGACCCAGCCGGCGCTGAGCCACGCGCTGCGGCGGCTGCGCGCGCTGTTCGACGATGCGCTGTTCACCCGCCACGGCCACGTCATGCAGCCGACGCCGCTGGCGCGCGCACTGATCGAGCCGGTGCGCCAGGCGCTGCGCACCCTGGACCGCAGCGTGCGCCAGGCGCAGGCCTTCGACCCGCAACGCGCCGAGCGCGCGTTCACCATTGCCATGCGCGACGTGCTCGAGGCCGAGGTGCTGCCCGAGCTGACCCGCCGCGTGCGCGCGCTGGCGCCCGGCGTGAGCCTGAACGCGGTGCGCATCGACCGCGCCGAACTGGCCTCGGAACTCGCCGCCGGAACCGTCGACCTGGCGCTCGACGTCGCCCTGCAGCAGCCGCGCAGCGTGCACCGCGCGCGCTTGCTGCGCGACGCGCAGGTGGTCGTGCTGCGCGAAGGCCACCCGGCGCTGGGCGCCCCGCTCGACCTGCCGGCGTACCTGGCGCACGCGCACATCCTGGTGTCGTCGCGCCGCCGCGGCCCCGGGCTGCCCGACGTGGCGCTGGCGCAGTCGGATTCGAGTCGGCGCATCGCGCTGCGCTGCCAGCACTACGACGCGGCGTGCCGCGTCGTTGCCGCCACCGACCTGCTGCTGACCATGCCGGGGCTGTACGCGCGCATGGCCAACCAGGGCCTGGGCAACCGCATCGTGCCGCTGCCGCTGGACGTGCCGCCGCTGGACATCTACCTGTACTGGCACGACGACGCCGCGCTCGACCCGGCCAACAGCTGGCTGCGCGAATTGCTGCGCGCCTGCATGGCGCCGTCGCCGTAGCGCGCTCAGGCTCCGCCGCCGAAGACCACCCCACCCCAGAACGCGGCGACCAGCGCCGCCTGCGTCGCCGCGTTGCGCCAGGCGTAGCGCGACGAACCGGTGACGAACGCGGCGACGACCTTGCTCAGCGCGTTGGAGCTGAACGCGGCGGCGATGGCGCGCGCCGCCATCGCGCCGTCGAGCAGGTGCTGGGCGTGCAACTGCGCGGCCGAGGTCGAGGTGGCGTGGGCGTCGGCGAAACCGGCCAGCACCGCGGCCGCCAGCACCCCGGCGCTGCCGAGCCGGCTGCGCGCCAGGTCGGCGAGCAGCAGCATCAAGCCGACCAGCGCGGCGAACAGCAGCGCGTTGCGCGCGCTGAACGGCTG
>JAJZHS010000390.1 GCA_021798395.1 Pseudomonadota bacterium | reverse complement strand
CCCGTCGGCGCCGGTGGCCTTGACCCGTGCCAGCTCCTCGGGGATCAGCGCGCGCACCATCGCCGCGTCGACCTTGCGGCCGTCGTCGAGCACGCCCTTGGGGCTGTGGATCCACTGCCACACCTGGCTGCGCGAAATCTCGGCGGTGGCTGCGTCTTCCATCAGGTTGTGGATCGGCACCGCGCCGCTGCCGGACAGCCACGCTCCCAGGTAATGGATGCCGACGTTGATGTTGTTGCGCAGCCCGGTTTCGGTGATCGGCGCCGACGGGCGGAAGTCGAGCAGGTCGGACGCGGCCACCCGCACGTCGTCGCGCCGCTTGTCGATCTGGTTGTCGCGGTCGCCGAGCACGGCGACGAACTCTTCCATCGCCGGGCCGACCAGCCCCGGGTGCGCGACCCAGCCGCCGTCGTAGCCGTCGGTGGCGTCGCGGCGCTTGTCGGCGCGGATGCCTTCCATCGCGCGCGCGTTCTTCGCCTCGTCGTTCTTGATCGGGATCAGCGCGCTCATGCCGCCGATGGCCGGTGCGCCGCGCTTGTGGCAGGTCTGCAGCAGCAGCAGCGCGTAGGCGCGCATGAACGGCACCGTCATCGTGATCTGGCCGCGATCGGCCAGGCAGAAGTCGCGATCGACCTTGAACTTCTTGATCGCGCTGAAAATGTAGTCCCAGCGCCCGGCGTTCAGCCCGGCGCTGTGCTCGCGAAGTTCGTAGAGGATTTCGTCCATCTCGAACGCGGCGACGATGGTCTCGATCAGCACCGTGGCCTTGATGGTGCCGCGCGGCAGCCCGAGACGTTCCTGCGCGAACACGAACACATCGTTCCACAGCCGCGCCTCGAGGTGGCTTTCGAGCTTGGGCAGGTAGAAGTAGGGGCCTGCGCCTCGCGCCAGCTGCTCGCGCGCGTTGTGGAACAGGAACAGGCCGAAGTCGAACAGCCCGCCGGCGACGCGCTGGCCGTCGACCTGCATGTGCTTCTCGTCCAGGTGCCAGCCGCGCGGGCGCACCTGCAGCACCGCGACCTTGTCGGCCAGCGCGTAGGTCTTGCCGCCCTGCTCGAGGCGGATGGTGCGGCGGATGGCTTCGGACAGATTGATCTGGCCCTGGATCTGGTTGTCCCAGTTCGGCGTGTTCGCGTCCTCGAAGTCGGCCATGTAGCTGTCCGCGCCCGAGTTGAAGGCGTTGATGATCATCTTGCGGTCGACCGGACCGGTGATCTCGACGCGGCGGCGCTGCAGCGCAGCGGGCAGCGGCGCGATGCGCCAGTCGCCGTCGCGCACGGCCTGCGTGGCGGCGAGGAAGTCGGGCTTCTCGCCGGCGTCCAGCCGTTGCACGCGCGCGGCGCGCGCCGCCAGCAGTTCGCGCCGGCGTGGCTCGAAGGCGCGGTGCAGCGCGGCGACGAAGGCCAGCGCCTCGGGGCTGAGAATGGCGTCGAACGCCGGGTTGTGCGGTGCGCTCAGCGTCACGCCGGCGGGCAGTTGGGTGGCTTGCATGCGAATCTCCAGATGGTGGCTATGTCGTGTCGGCTGCGGCGCCGCGGCGCACCGGACGGTTTCGCGATCGGCGCCCGTCCATGTTGCACTGCACAGTTTAGGTCGATTCATCGACCTTTTGGGGGGCAATTAGGTCCATTGTGTCATGTCAGAATTGACAAAAACAATGATAATGAGCCGAAGCCGGGCCCCGCGCCCGCCGTGCGGCCGACGCGATGGAGTGGTCATGGACAAGCTCAAGCAACTCGAAACCTTCGTCGCGGTCGCGGCGCGCGGCAGCCTGACCGCAGCCGCGCACGCCGAAGGCGTGGCGCCGGCGATCATCGGCCGGCGCATCGACGCGCTCGAGGCGCGGCTGGGGGTCAAGCTGCTGCTGCGCACCACGCGGCGGCTGTCGCTGACGTACGAAGGCGCGTCGTTCCTCGAAGACTGCCAACGCCTGCTCGCCGAGCTGCAAAGCGCCGAGGCCAGCGTCAGCGCCGGCGGCGTGCGCGCCAGCGGGCTGCTGCGCGTGACCGCGCCGGCTGGGTTCGGCCGCCGCCACGTTGCTCCGCTGGTGCCGCAGTTCGTCGCCCGCAACCCCGAGGTGAACCTGTCGCTGGACCTGACCGACCGCATCGTCGACCTGGTCAACGAGGGCTATGACTGCGCATTGCGCGTCGGGTCGCTGGCCGATTCGTCGCTGGTCAGCGTGCGCCTGGGCGCCAGCCGCCGCGTGTGCGTCGCGTCGCCCGACTATCTGCGCCGCCATGGAACGCCGCGCACGCCGCACGACCTGCCGCGCCACCGCTGCCTGGTCTACACGACGCTCGCCGCGCCCGGCCGCGGCTGGACCTTCCGCGTCGACGGCGACATCGTCCATCTGCGCGTTGCCGGCGCGCTCGACTGCAGCGACGGCGCGGTGCTGCACGCCTGGTGCGTGGCCGGCGAGGGCCTGGCCTGGCGTTCGATGTGGGAGGTCGGCGACGACCTCGCGGCGGGTCGGCTGGTCGAGGTGCTCGGCGACTTCGCCGCGCCTCCGGTCGGCATCCAGATCGTGTTCGCCCAGCGCAAGCACATGCCGCTGCGCCAGCGGCTGTGGATCGACTACATGAAGGAATGCTTCGCCGATCCGGTGCGCTGGCCGTGGCAGGCGGCCGATGCCGCGGCCGACG
>JAJZHS010000052.1 GCA_021798395.1 Pseudomonadota bacterium | reverse complement strand
GCCAGCATGCGCATGCATCGCCGGACCCGACAAGGAGACGTGACCGAGAGGCCGAAGGTGCTCCCCTGCTAAGGGAGTATGCGGTGTAGAGCCGCATCGTGGGTTCGAATCCCACCGTCTCCGCCAGACCCCCCAGCCCCCTTCGCCCGAGCCGCCGCTGCGGACCGCGCGCGACGCCATCGACGCGCGCCGGCTTCGTGCAAACCCCAATTGGCTACACTCGGGTAACCGGAGAGCGCTTAGGGGCTTCAGTATCCGATGCGGCAAGCTCCGGTTTTTCCGTTCACAACGAGGGCGGCTCCCGGCAACCGCCCCCAAGAAGCAAGTTCTGGAGCTGCTCGATGAATCAACCCACTCAGGCGCGCGACCGCGCCCATGCCCCCACCCACGTCCACCACGCGCGCCTGATCGACTGGGTCGCCCGCATCGCCGCGCTGACCGAGGCCGCCCACGTCCATTGGTGCGACGGCAGCGACGCTGAATACCAGCGTCTGTGCCAGCAACTGGTCGACGCCGGCACCTTCACGCGGCTGGACCCGGCCAAGCGGCCGAACAGTTTCCTCGCCTGCTCGGATCCGTCCGACGTGGCGCGGGTCGAGGACCGCACCTTCATCTGCAGCCAGAACCGCGACGACGCCGGTCCGACCAACAACTGGGTCGACCCGGCCGAAATGCGCCGCTTGCTGCAGACCGGCGACGACGCGCTGTTCAAGGGCGCGATGCGCGGACGAACGCTGTACGTGATCCCATTCAGCATGGGCCCGCTGGGTTCGAACATCGCGCACATCGGCATCGAACTGTCGGATTCGCCGTACGTCGCGGTCAACATGAAGCTGATGACCCGCATGGGGCGCGCCGTGCTCGACCTGCTCGGCACCGACGGCGACTTCGTGCCCTGCGTGCACAGCGTCGGCGCCCCGCTGCAGCCGGGCCAGGCCGATGTGCCGTGGCCGTGCAACCCGACGACCAAGTACATCGTCCACTACCCCGAAACGCAGGAGATCTGGTCGTACGGGTCGGGCTACGGCGGCAACGCGCTGCTGGGCAAAAAATGCTTCGCGCTGCGCATCGCCTCGACGATGGGGCGCGACCAGGGCTGGCTCGCCGAGCACATGCTGATCCTCGGCGTGACCAACCCCGAGGGGCGCAAGTTCCACGTCGCCGCGGCGTTCCCCAGCGCGTGCGGCAAGACCAATTTCGCCATGCTGATCCCGCCGCCGGCGCTGGCCGGCTGGAAGGTGACGACCATCGGCGACGACATCGCCTGGATCAAGCCCGGAGACGACGGCCGGCTGTACGCGATCAACCCGGAAGCCGGCTACTTCGGCGTGGCCCCCGGAACCAACGCCGAGACCAACCCGAACTGCATGCGCAGCCTCGACCGCGACGTCATCTTCACCAATGTCGCGCTGACCGACGACGGCGACGTCTGGTGGGAAGGCATGGGCCCGGCGCCGCAGCACCTGATCGACTGGCAGGGCCGCGACTGGACGCCGCAGCTGGCCGCCGAGACCGGAGCCAAGGCCGCGCACCCGAACGCGCGCTTCACGGTCGCGGCGACCAACAACCCCGCGCTCGACCCGGCGTGGGACGACGCCGCCGGAGTGCCGATCGACGCCTTCATCTTCGGCGGCCGGCGCTCGACCACGGTGCCGCTGGTGACCGAGGCGAGGACCTGGCGCGACGGTGTCTACATGGCGGCGACGATGGGCTCGGAGACGACCGCGGCGGCGGTCGGCAAGCAGGGCGTGGTGCGCCGCGACCCGTTCGCGATGCTGCCGTTCTGCGGCTACAACATGAGCGACTATTTCCGCCACTGGCTCGAAATCGAGCACCGGCTGCAGGCGCGCGGCGCTTCGCTGCCGCGCATTTTCTGCGTCAACTGGTTCCGCAAGGGAGCCGACGGCAAGTTCATCTGGCCCGGCTACGGCGACAACGCGCGGGTGCTGAAGTGGATGATCGAGCGCGTCGAAGGGCGTGCCGACGGCGAAGGCCATTTCTTCGGCATCAGCCCGCGCTTCTCCGACCTGGACTGGAGCGGCATGGATTTCGACGAGGCGCGCTTCGCGCAGATCATCGACGCCGATGCGAAAGCCTGGCGCGACGAACTGGCGTTGCACGACGCGCTGCTCGACCAGCTGGCGCTGCGGCTGCCGGCCGAGATCCGCGCCACGCGGCAGGCCATCGAGGCCGCGCTGCCGGCTTGAACGCTTCGCGCATGCACCGGAGGTCCCCCATGCAGGAACAAGCGATCCAGGACACCTACCCGGCCAATCTGGCGCATTGCTACGGCTGCGGCCGGCTCAATTCCCAGGGCCACCACGTGCGCACGTTCTGGGACGGCGACGAGACCGTGTCGCGCTTCACGCCGCAGCCGTGGCACACCGCGGTGCCGGGATTCGTCTACGGCGGCCTGATCGCGTCGCTGGTCGACTGCCACTCGACCGGAACCGCGGCGGCCGCGGCGTACCGCGCGGCGGGCCGCGAGCCCGGCAGCGAGCCGCCGCTGCGCTTCGTGACCGGTTCGCTGCACGTGGATTACCTGAAGCCGACCCCGCTGGGCGGCGAGTTGGTCATCCGCGGTCGGGTCAAGGAGATCAAGGGGCGCAAGGTCGTCGTCGAGTCGACGGTCTACGCCGACGGCGTGGCCACGGCACGCGGCGAGGTCGTCGCGCTGCAGATGCCCGACAACTTCGGACAGACCTGAGCGCCGCACGGCGCCACCGGCCTCGGCCCGCGTGCGCATGCGCGCACGCGGCTTCAGCCGGCCCCGCCGCCGTCGGCGCCCTGCTCCGGCGCCACGCGGCGCATCAGGTAATAGGTCGCGCCCACCGCGATCACGGCCGCGGTGATCAGCGCGTACGACCACGTCACGTCCTGCAGCCGCCCCGGACTTTCGACCGGGATGATGATCAACTGGCGCAGCAGGGTGATCAGCGCCGCTTCGATGAACACCAGCACCGAGAAGCTGCCCGTGCGCATGTAGCGGATCTCGGCCGCGATCAGCGACGACAGCACCCACAGGATGAACAGGTTGCCGAGCGCGTGCAGGTAGCCCTGCGCCAGCTGGCCCGAGCGCACGGTCGCCACCACGTCGTTGCCGAACTGCCAGATCAGCAGCAGGCTGGCGATCAGCAGCACCACGGCCATGAACACGTGCAGCAACCGGTTGGCCCCCTCCATGATCGACTCGAACCAATGCACGCGTGGCCCCCGGCTTGTGTTGGTGTGGGTCAACTTTAAATCATTGCCCAGACCGCGCAAACGCCGCGCGAGAACCTTGCCGCGTTTATCACGGCGGGCCCGGGATCTTTAATCGACGCCTTCCTAGAATCGATTCTCCAGCCACGGACGAGGAGATTCGCATGGACTCAGCACGGGCGTCCGAAGCTCCCTGCGGCTGCCCGCGCAAGCGCGCCGCGCGCCGTGACGCGGGATTGCCTTGACCGTCGACGCCATCGGTGTCCTCGCCCTGCTGGCGACCGCCACGCTGCTCGCGCTCGACCTGCGCCGCCGCCGCGCCCAGCGCGCCGCGCAGCGCCTGGAGCAGGCGCGGCTGCGCGACGGGCTGACCGGACTCGACTCGCGCCTGGCGTTCGAGCAGCAGTTGCGCGCGCTCGCCGGCGCGTTGCGCGACGACGGCATGCTGGCCGTGCTGGTGATCGACATCTACCGCTTCGCGCGCCTGAACGCACGCTGGGGGCGCGCCGCCGGAGACTGCGTGCTGCGCGAACTCGCGCTGCGGCTGCAGCGCCTGGGCGACCGCGCGGCGCTGGCCCGCGTCGGCCCCGACGCCTTCGCGCTGGCCTTCGTCGACGTCGGTCCCGAGCGCTGCAACGCGCTGGTCGACAGCGTCGTCGCGCTCATGCGCGACCCCTTCGACGCCGGCGCGGACCTGCCGCTGGCGCTGTCGGCGTCGGTCGGCTGCGCCCTTTACCCGGCCGACGCCGACAGTCCGTCGCGGCTGCTCGGCGTGGCCGAGGCCGCCGTGTTCGGCCAGGTCGAGCGCAGGCAGCAGGAGCAGGCCGCGGACCTCGACCCCTACGGCGCCGAGGCGGCGCGCCGGCTGGCCTGGGCAGTGCGCTTCGTCAAAGGCAGGCTGCGCGATTTCGAACGCGAATACCTGACGCGGCTGCAGGGGCCGGATGTCGCGATCCCGTTGCGCGACCTGCTCACCGAACTCGGGCTGCGCGGCTGGCCCGGAGACGGGCACGTCGCGCTGCTGCTGCGCCCGACGCTGGACGCCGCGCGCCACCGCGAACGCGCGCTGCAGCTCGGGCACCTGCTGGCCGCGCTCGGCGTGCCGGCCAAGTGCTGCATCCGCGCCACGAGCTGGCTGCAGCAGGAGTTCGGCGCGCTGAGCCAGCGCCTTCCGGGACGGCTGAGCCAGCGCAAGCTGCTGCTCGACGTGGTCAGCCTGAGGCTGCAAGCCGACATGGCGCTGCAGCAGGAAGGCGCCGACACGCTGCAGCAGGAACTGTACCGGGCGCTGCGCGCATTCGACTCGGCGCTGCCGCAGTTGCCCCGCCGGGTCGATCTCCTCGACGCCGCGATCGCGCTGCTGAGCCGGCTGCCCTACGTGGTGTTCTGCGCCGCGTACACGCAAGGCGCCGATGGCCGCGCCGTGCTCGAGGCCGAGACGCACGCCCACCGGCTGTGGCTCGAGTCACGCCCGGAGCAGGCGCTGGCGAAGCTGCGCGCCGAGGACATCGGCGCGCGCGCCTGGACCCGGGCGTGGAGTTCGGCGCGCCTGGAACTGGCCGACGACACCGAACTGGCCGCGCTGCAGGCGCCTGGAGTGCGCTCCCTGGCCGCGCTGCCCGCGCTCGACCCCGGCGGCGGCGTGCACACCGTCGTGCTGGTGTACGGGCGGCTTCCGGCGCAGTTCGCCACCGCGGCGATGCGCAGTTGCCTGGATGGCGCGGCGCAGGCGCTGGCGCGCGAACTGGCGCGCGTGCGCCACGCCGCGGCACACCCGGCGCTTCCGGCCGACCAGCGCAGCGCATGGCGCCAGCGCCTGTTCGGCGGCGGCCTGCGCATGCACATGCAGCCGATCGTGCACCTGCCCAGCGCAGCGTGCACCAAGGTCGAGGCGCTGGCGCGCCTGCAGCTCGACGAGGGCACCCTGCTGCCGCCGGGGCGTTTTCTGCCGATCCTGGGCCACCTGGAGCTCGATCGCCTGTTCGTCGACGGGCTGCACCAGTCCCTGGCCGCTTTGCGCCACTGGGAAAAACACGGCGTGCTGCTCGACCTGTCGTACAACCTGCCGCCGTGCACTTTGCGCAACGCCGACTGCGTCGAGTGGGTCGGCGACGCCTTGCGCCAGCACCGGCTGGCGCCGCAGCGCCTGACGCTGGAGCTGCTCGAGAACGAAGCCTTCGGCGACGAGGAGGACCTGCGCCACAACGCGACGCGGCTGCACGCGCTGGGCGTGCAGCTCGCGCTCGACGACCTGGGCAGCGGCTACAGCAGTCTGCTGCGCCTGCGCAACCTGCCGTTCGACGTGGTCAAGATCGACCAGTCCCTGGTGCGCGGCATCGCCAGCGACAACTGGCGCAGCGTGCCGCTGGTCTCGGGGCTGGTCGAACTGGCGCGCAATCTCGGCGTGCAGATCGTCATCGAAGGACTCGAGACGCACGTGCTGCTCGAATTCGCCGGCCACTTGCGTGCCGACTATGCCCAGGGCTTCGCCATCGCGCGTCCGATGCCGGCGGCGCAGATCCCGGGCTGGGTGCGCAGTTGGCGGATGCCACCGCTGGCGGGAATCAACCCGTTCGCGCTGGAGCGCTGACGCGGCGCCGGCGATCCGGCGCGCCGGGTCGCGGGCGGCTTCGTCACCAAACGGTCACGGGTGGCCACCTACCATGGCGCCAGTCCGCTGCCCATCCCGCACCCCCATGCTTCCGGTTCTATCCTTACCCGAGACCGGGGCCGACGCACCCGGCGCGTGCGTCGACTCGGATCTGGTGCGCATCGTGTTCCAGCCGCTGCTCGATTTGCGCAACCGCAGCTTCCACGGTTTCGAGGCCCTCGCCCGCGGACCGACCGGATCGCAGCTCGAGCGCCCGGACCAGTTGTTCGCGGCCGCGCGCGCGGCCGGCCGCGTGGCGGAACTCGACCGGCTGTGCGCACGCCGCGCGATCGAGCGATTCGCCGCACTGGGGCTCGAGGGCCATCTGTTCCTGAACGTCACCGAGGCACTGTTCGACTCGGGCTGGTTCGCCGACCAGGCCACGCTGCAATGGCTGCACCTGCTGGGCATCGGGCCTTCCCGTCTGGTGCTCGAACTGCTCGAATCGGACGCGCTCGGCGAGGACAGCCGCGCGGCCGACAACGCGCAGTTCCTGCGCGAACTCGGCTACGGGCTCGCGCTGGACGACCTCGGCCAGGGCTTCGGAAGGTTCGCGCTGTGGAAACGTCTGCGGCCGCGCTATCTGAAAATCGACCGCAGCTTCACGCACAATCTGGGCAGCGACCCGTTCAAGTCCGCGTTCGTGCAGTCGATGCTGCTGCTGGCCGAAGCCAGCCGGTCGATCGTCGTCGCCGAAGGCGTCGAGACCGAGCATGAGCTGCTCACCCTGCGCGAACTCGGCGTGCCGCTGGCACAGGGCTTCTTCATCGCCCGCCCGCAGGCGACGCCACCGTACGCGGCGCCGACGTTCGCCAGCGCCGTGCTCGACACGCCGCAGCCGACGCTGCACGCGCTGGCCACCCGCGGCAGCATCGAACAAACCGTGCTCGGGCTGGCGCGCCCGCTCGATCCGGTGGCCGCGACGACCCGGCTCGACGCGGTGTTGCAGATGTTCGAGGCCGACTCCGAACTGATGTCGGTTCCGGTGGTCGACGCGGCCGGTCGCGCACTGGGCATCGTCAACCGCTACGTTCTCGCCGACCGCCTGTTCCGCCCGCACGTGCGCGACCTGTTCGGCAACAAGCCGTGCCAGCTGATGATGAGCGCCGACGTGCTGCGGCTCGACGTCGGCCGCAGCCTGCGCGAAGCCAGCAGCCTGATCGCCGACTCCAGCTACCGCCACGCCACCGAGGGCGTGCTGGTCACCGACCAGGGTCTGTACCGCGGCATCTTGCTCGTCGGCGACCTGCTGCGCCTGGTCACCGAGTTCCAGGTCCAGGCCGCGCGCTACGCCAATCCGCTGACCCTGTTGCCGGGCAACGTGCCGATCAACGACTGCATCGATCGCTGGCTGCACGAGGGCCAGCCGTTCGCAGGCGCGTATTGCGACATCGACAACTTCAAGGCCTTCAACGATCGCTTCGGCTACCGCATGGGCGACGAGATCATCCTGCTGCTGGCCACGTTGCTGCGCGACGTGCTTGCGCGCACCGACTGCTTCGTCGGCCATATCGGCGGCGACGACTTCGTCGTGCTGTCGCGGCACGCGCACTGGGAGGACGCGCTGCACGAACTTCTGGCGCGTTTCGCCGACGGCATCGCGCGGTTCTTCGACGCCGAGACCCTGGCGCAGGGCGGATACTGGTCCGAGACCCGGCGCGGCGACGCGATGTTCTTCCCGCTGCCGACGCTGTCGATCGGCGCATGCGCGATCCACGCGGGCGGCTTCGATTCGCACCGCGAAGTCTCCACCCTGCTCGCCGAACTGAAGAAGGCCGCCAAGCGCACCCCCGGCAACACGCTGTTCATCGACCGCAGACAACACGGCTGAGGGCGCCCGGCGCCGCGCGCGCTCAGGTGCAGATCGGCAGGCTGCGGTGCAGCAGCAGGCCCAAGCGCTGCAGCATGGGCTCGACCGGCCATCGCGCGCCGTGCATGACCAGCACGACGAGCGCTGCCGCGCCGAGCAGGGCCGGAACGCTGGGGCGCAGTTCGGCGCCGCGCGTGCTGCGTTGCAGCAACCACAGCGCGCCCAGGCCGATGCCCAGGCCGACCCCGACCTCAAGCACGGTGTGGGCATGCACGACCACGCGCGACGCGCCGATCGCCAGCACCGCGACCAGGGCCAGGCCCAGCGCCAGCGCGCGCACCGCGCGCGCGCGGCCGGTGCACGCCAGCAGCGCCAGGCCGCCGTAGACCAGCGCGCTCATCGCCGTGTGGCCGCTGGGGCTGAACGCCCTGCCTGCCGCGCCGCCGTCGGCGCAGTCGCTGAAGCCGACCTTCAGCAGCACCAGGCTCGAACCGCAGGCGACGACCGCGAGCAGCCAGCCGCGCAGCAGAAGCCGCGCGTCGCCGAGCACGAGCACGGCCAGCACGGCCGCGGCCAGCGGCAAGGTCACCGCCGAGTCGCCGTAATCGGTGAGGAAGTGCCAGGGAACCATGGGCGGGCGACGCGCGGCGCGGCGACGCTCAGGCGCCGCCGCGCCGCAAGGCGATCAGCGGCTGCACCTGCGGCGCCTGCAGGCTTGGGCGCCGGGCCTCGGCGACGGCCAGCGGCTGCACCTCACGCATGCTGCGCAGGCTGCGGCGCGCCAGGTCCTGGTAGGTTTGCGTGGCGCTGCGCTTCCAGGCGATTTCCTCGGCGCTGAGTTCACGACGCACTTTCGCCGGCAGGCCGGCGGCCAGGCTGCGCGGCGGAACGAGCATGCCGGCCGGAACGAACGCGCACGCGGCGACGATCGCCAGCGCGCCGATCTCGGCATCGTCCATGACCACCGCGTTCATGCCGACCATCGCGTCGGCGCGCACCAGACAGCTGTGCAGGACGGCGCCGTGGCCGATATGGCCATTGCGCTCGACCACCGTGTCGTGGCCCGGAAAGCCGTGCATCACGCAACAGTCCTGCAGATTCGCGCCTTCGTGCAGCACGATGCGTCCGAAGTCTGCGCGCAAGCTCGCACACGGCCCGACGTAGCAGCCCGGGCCGACGGTCACGTCGCCGATCAGAACCGCGCTCGGGTGCACGTACGCGGTGGGGTCGACCACCGGAACGACGTCGTCGATCGCATAACAGGGCATGGCTTCTCCTCGGGTTTTCCCGCTTCGCCGATTGATCCGGATCACTTATCGTACCGACAATTCCGACCGACCGGTAGGTTGAACTTCCGGCCGGTCGCCTGCCGCAGGCAACGGCGCGCTTGCGCCGTGTCAAGGCCGCTCCGGAACCGGGCCCGGCCGATCGTAGCGCGATGGAGATCCGCTTGGACCGAACCGAACCCGCCCCCGACGACGCCCAGCTGCGCGCCGAACGCGCGCGCGGCGCGATGATGCGCCACGACCGCGTGCTCGACACCCTGGGCATCACGGTCGACAGCATCGGCCCCGGGCGCGCCGGCGTGTCCATGCGCGTGCGCGACGACATGCTCAACGGTTTCGCGATCTGCCACGGCGGCCTCATCGCCACGCTGGCGGACACCGCGTTCGCCTACGCCTGCAACAGCCACGGCGAGCGCACGGTGGCCTCCGGGTTGAGCGTCGATTTCGTCGCGCCGGCGCACGCCGGAGACCGACTGCGCGCCGACGCCCTCGAGCAGACGCAGCGCGGTCGCACCGGGGTGTACGACGTCGTCGTGCGCAACCAGAACGACGAACTCGTCGCCCTGTTCCGCGGTCGCGCGCACCGCGTCAAGGCGCGCGCGGACGCCGCGCCGCGGCAGGCCTGACCCGCCGCGCGCACGCGCTGGCGCCTCAGGTCGAGATCTCGTTCGACGAACGCTGATGGCCCGCGGGCGCGCCAGCGGCTACCCGGGGCAGCGCGCCGCAATCCTCGCCGCGTCGGCGCGGCTGTTTGCGCAACACGGCTTCGCCGCGACCTCGATGAACCAGGTCGCACGCGCCTGCGGCCTGTCCAAGCCCGCGCTGTACCACTACGTTGCCGACAAGGACGCGCTGCTGGCCGAAATCGCCGAGGGCCACGTTCGCCAGCTGCTCGCCGTGGTGCGCGAGGTCGAGGCGGCGTGCCCCGATGCCGCGGCGCGGCTGCCGCTGCTGATCCTGCGTTTCGTCGAGGTGTACGTCGGCGCGCAGGACGCGCACCGGGTGCTGACCGAAGACGTGCGCTTCCTCGACGCCCCCCGCCGCGCGCGGATCCGCGACATCGAACGCGATGTGGTCGCCGGCTTCGCCGGCGCGATCGCCGCGCTGCGCCCGCAGCTGGCGACGCGTGCCAGGCCGCTGGCGATGCTGCTGTTCGAAATGATCAACTGGCTGTTCACCTGGTTCAGGCCCGCGGGCGCGCTCGACCACGCGGCACTTGCGCAACTGGTCGCCGAGCTGTTCCTGCGCGGCGCGCTGAACCTGGGGCCGGATTGATCCGGGGGCGCCGGCACTGCCGGCGCCCCGCGGTGCCGCGCTTCAGCCGACGTAGTCCGCGGCCTGCGTCGCGTCCTGCGCGCCGGCCATGCCCAGCACCCGCAGCGCCAGGGTGGCAACCACGGCCACGGCGATGTTGAGCACCACCGCGTACAGGCCGATGTACGCCGGGATGACGTAGCCGCCCAGGTGCAGCGGGTACGCCGAGGCCTTGAAGCCCGACAGCGACGCGGCCCACACGCCCCAGCCCAGCCCGACCGCCCAGCCCAGCAGCAGGGCCTTGGCGTCGAACCAGCGCGTGTACAGACCGGAAATGATCGCCGGCGCGGTCTGCAGGATCAGGATGCCGCCGAGAAGCTGCAGCTGGATCGCGTACTGCAGCGGCAGGAACAGAATGAACAGCAAGGCGCCGAACTTGACGACCAGCGAGGCGAGCTTGGCGATCTCGGTCTCGCGCTTGACGCTGCATCCCGGGTTGACGAACGATTTGTAGACGTTGCGCGTGAACAGGTTGGCGGCGGCGATCGACATGATCGCCGCCGGCACCAGCGCGCCGATCGCCACCGCGGCGAAGCCGAGCCCCGCGAACCAGCCCGGGAAGTAGTGCAGCAGCAGCCCCGGCATCGCGAACTGAGGACCGTACTGCTTGAAGTACGGCGCCAGGTCGGGGAACTTGTTGATCCCGCCGGCGAATGCGAAATACCCCAGCAGCGAGATCAGTCCGAGCACGAACGAATACGCC
>JAJZHS010000389.1 GCA_021798395.1 Pseudomonadota bacterium | reverse complement strand
GACGGCGTGCAGTACGCGTTCATGCTGATGATCGGGCGCAGCAATGTGGTGCACGGCGAGACCGCGGTGCATGCGCCGCACGGCAGCCGGCTCGGCGCGTTCCTGCTGCACGATCCGGGCGATCTGGCGGTGGTCGACGACCGCCGCGTGTTGCATGGTGTCGCGCCGATCGTGCGCCTCGATCCACGGTGCCCCGGAGTACGCGACGTGCTGGTTGTCACGTTCCGGCACCGCGAGGGCTGAGCCGATGCACGGCGCATCGGTTGCCGGCTTGCCGCTGGGGCAGGCACTGGCGGTCGGGCTGGTCACGCTGCTCGCGGTGATGAGCCCCGGCCCGGACTTCGCGATGGTGGTGCGCAACAGCTATCTGCACGGTCGCGGCGCCGGGTTGCGCACGGCTGCGGGCATCGCGCTGGGCGTGCAGGTGCACGTCGCCTACACGATGTTCGGGGTCGCGGTGCTGCTGCTCGAGGCGCCGCTGCTGCTGACGCTGGTCAAGCTGCTCGGCGCGGCCTACCTGGTGCATATCGGAGTGCAGACCCTGCGCGCCGGCGGGCGCCTGGCGGAACCGGGGCCGGCACGCTCCGGGGACGGGCGCGGGGCATTCGCCACCGGGTTCCTGTGCAATGCGCTCAATCCGAAGACCATGCTGTTCGTGGTCAGCGTCTTCACCCAGGTCGCGGATCCGTCGCTGCCGCGGCGGGTCGCGTGGGGTTGCGGTTTGTTCATTTCCGCCGCGCACCTGGCGTGGTTCTCGGTCGTCGCGCTGCTGCTGAGCCGCGCGCACTGGCGCGGCGCGTTGCTGCGCCGGCAGGCACGGGTCGAGCGCCTGATCGGGTGCGTCCTGATCGGCTTGGGGCTGGCGCTGGCGGTGTCGAACCTGGGCACCGGCGGCGGCGCGTAGATTCTTCGACCCGTACTGACGCTGGTCCGGGCCGGGCGGTGCCCGGCCCGCGTCACCAGATCTGGCGCCAGTACACGGCGAGGCCGCCGGGCAGCGGCGCGACGGTGACCTGCCGCGTCGAGGTGCTGAGCTGGCCGACGGTGTAGCCGAGCAGGCCGCCGGCGATGACGTCCTTCCAGTAGTGCTTGTCGGCCTGTACGCGCGCCACCGCGGTCAGCCCGGCCATCGAGTACAGCAGCCAGCGGTGCTGGCCGTCGTAGCGCTTGTCGAGGTAGCTGGCGGCGGCGAAGGCGATCGCGGTGTGCCCGGACGGGAAGCTGTCGTTGCCCGAGTTGTCGGGACGGCGCTCGTGGATCGTGTGCTTGAGCGCCTCGGTGGCGAGCAGGGTTCCGCCCAGCGTGACGACCATCTGCTCGCCTCCGGGGGTGACGTCGCCTTGCGACCAGGTCTGCGCTGCGGCGATCGCCGGCAGGCCGAGCGCCAGCGCGGTCGACAGGTTGGCCCAGCGCTGCGCCGTGCTGGCGTGGGCGGCGGGAAGGGCGCAGGCGAGCGACAGCGCGAGGACGGTGCGGCGAAAGGTCGGCATCGGTTGGTGTTGGTTTTGTGGGAATGTTTCCCGATCCTAACGGGTTGCGTGGCTGCTGCCGACCCCGGGGTTCCAGGGGAGGGCGCTGCATTTGCGCGCAGTCAGTGGCCAAGATGACATGTTTATCGCTAGTCTTGATGCTGGCGACCCGGCAGCGGCGGACGCCGCGGCGCGGATGGCGCCGTGCGCCGCGCCCAGGTGGCTGGCCGATGGTCCGATCCGCTATGCCGACTCTTTATCTGTTGCGTTTGTGGCGTTCGTGGCAACGCGTGTTGCGCCCGCGGCGCGCTCCGGCGTTGCCGCTGCTGCTGGGCGAAGCGTTGGCGCGCGCGGCGGCAGTGCAGGATCCGGTGGCCGTGGCGGCGGAGGTGGAGAGGGTGGAGGCGGTGGCGATGGAGGCGGTGCAGGCCGACGCGGCGCCGGCGATCGATGCGGCGACGCACGCGGCGTTCCTCGGCTGGCTGTTCTGGCTGGGGGCGCCGGGGGCGGCCGCGGCGCAGCCGGTGCCGGAGGCGGACATCAGCCTGCTGGAGCTCGGCTATCTGGATCGGCTGGAGCAAGGGCGCACCCAGCTGGCAGCGGACCGGCGCGCGATTCCGCGGCCGCCGGCGGTACTGCCGAAGCTGATAGCGGTGCTGCGCGACGACGGCGCCGGGGCGATCGACATCGCGCGCCTGGTGGCCAAGGACGCAGCGCTGGTGGCCGAGGTGCTGAACCGCGCCAACAGCGCGTGGTACCGGCGCGGGCCGCGGATTCCGACGCTGGAGCGCGCGGTGGTGCTGCTCGGGCGCGAGGGCATGTCGCAGCTGATTGCGGCGGCGGCGATGCGGCCGCTGCTGGACATGCGCTCGGGGCGGCTGTCGGCGTTGGTCGCGCCGCGGCTGTGGGACGTGTCGTGCCAGCGCGCGGCAGCGGCGGCGACGCTGGCGCATGCGCGCAAGCTCGACGTGTTCGATGCGTACCTGGCCGGGTTGCTGGTCGACATCGGCCTGAGCGCGGCGGTGCGGACATGCCTCGGCATCACCGAGACTCGCAAAGGGCCGAACCCGCCGCACTGGTCGGACTTCTGGGGCTACGGCGCCGCGCCCTCGGCGATCTACGGGCTGACGCTCGGCGTTGCCGCCGCCATTGCAGCGCACGCCGAGTGGGCGGTGCAAGCGCTGGCGGCGCTGCTGCTGGTGT
>JAJZHS010000388.1 GCA_021798395.1 Pseudomonadota bacterium | reverse complement strand
TTCCTCGACACGCTGCCGCGCGACGCGCGGCTGCACGTGCGCTGCGGCCTGCTCGCGACCCGCGTGCTGATCGACCCGCAGCAACGCCGCGCCCACGGCGTCGAACTGCGCGGGGCGGGCGGGACGCTGTCGCTGCACGCCCGGCGCGAAGTCGTGCTGTGCGCCGGCGCGGTGCAGTCGCCCCAGCTGCTGATGCTGTCCGGGATCGGCGACGGCGACGCGCTGCAGCGCCTGGGGCTGCGCTGCATCCACCACAACGCGCAAGTCGGAAGCAACCTGCAGGACCATCTCGACGTCACCCTGCTGCATCGCGAGCGCGGTGCGCTGTCCGTCGGCGTCGGCGCGCGCATGCTGCCGCGGTTGCTTGCCGAGGCGCTGCGCTGGCGTCGCGACGGCAGCGGACTGTTCGCGAGCAACGCGGCCGAAGCCGGGGGATTCGCGCGCAGCGATTCCCAGCAGCCGCGCTGCGACGTTCAGCTGCATTTCGTTCCGTCGCTGCTTCGCGACCACGGCCGCCGCTTGAGCTGGGGCTACGGCTACACCCTGCATGTGTGCCAGCTGTACCCGCACAGCCGAGGCCGCATCGAACTGGCCGGCGCCGACGCGGCGACGCCGCCGCGCATCGATCCCGGCTACCTCGGCGATGCTCGGGACCTGCCGGTGCTGCGCGCCGGCGTGCGGCTGGCGCAACGCATCCTGGCCGCGCCGGCGCTGCGGGCGCACGACGCCGGATCCTTCGCGCCGGCGAGCATGGCCCGCGACGACGCCGGCATCGACGCTTACGTGCGCGACAACGCCGAGTCGATCTACCACCCGGTCGGCAGCTGCCGCATGGGCGCCGACTCCGGAGCGGTCGTCGACCCCGACCTGCGGGTGCGCGGCATCGAGGGCCTGCGCGTGGCCGACGCCTCGATCATGCCGACGCTGGTCGGCGGCAACACCAGCGCCGCGTGCATGGTCATCGGCGAGATCGCCGCCCGCCGCATCCTGCGCTGACGCGCACGCCGCCGCGTCAGTCGTGCAGCCCGCGCTCGTCGGGCTCGTCGGTCGAGGTCGAGATCACGCTGACCGACTTGCCGTGCATGCGGCGCCAGGCATAGATCGCATACCCGGAAAGCGCGTACAGCAGGAACAGGCCGAACAGAACCGCCGGAGGCCGATACGCGATCAGCCCGATCAGCAGCACGATCAGGAACAGGGTGATGAACGGCACGCTGCGGCGCAGGCTCAGGGCCTTGAAACTGTAGAACGGCACATTGGTGACCATGCTCATGCCGGCGAACAGCGTGACGGCGAAAGCGACCCAGCGCAGTTCGGCACCGGTCATTCCGACGTCGGTCATGATCCAGATGAAGCCGGCGACCACCGCTGCCGCGGCCGGGCTCGGCAAGCCCTGGAAGTAGTTCTTGTCGACAACGCTGATGTTGGTGTTGAAGCGCGCCAGACGCAGCGCGCCGCCGGCGCAATAGACGAAAGCGGCGAGCCAGCCGAGCTTGCCCAGGCCGTGCAGCGACCACTGGTACATGATCAGTGCCGGCGCTGCGCCGAACGACACCATGTCGGCCAGCGAGTCGAATTGCGCGCCGAACTCGCTCTGCGTGTGCGTCAGCCGGGCCACCCGGCCGTCGAGGCTGTCGAACAGCATGGCGATGAAAATCGCGCTCGCGGCAAGCGCGTAGCGCTGCCCCATGGCCATCACGATGGCGTAGAAGCCGCCGAACAATGCCGCCGTGGTGAAAGCGTTCGGCAGCAGATAGATTCCGCGGCGGCGCCGACGATCGGGCAGATCCTCGTTCGGATCGGGAAGCCCCGGGTCGAGGCCGTCGTCGTCGCGCTGCTGCATTGCGGGCTGGTTCGCGGTCACGGCTCAGGCCTGCGGCCACAGCGCCAGCACGGTGCTGGTCGCACGCACTTTCTCGCCGATCGACACCGCGGGCTGCGCGTGCAGCGGCAGGTAGACGTCGACGCGTGAGCCGAAGCGGATGAAACCGAAGCGCTGGCCGCGCTGCAGGGTATCGCCCGGACGCACGTAGCACAGCACCCGGCGCGCGACCAGTCCGGCCACCTGGACCGTGGTCACCAACTGGCCGCCGCAGTCGATGACCAGCGCGTTGCGCTCGTTCTCGAGCGATGCCTTGTCGAGGTCGGCATTGACGAAGCGGCCCGGGAAATAGTTCACCGACACCACGCGGCCGTCGACCGGGGAGCGGTTCGAATGCACGTTGAACACGTTCATGAATACGCTGATCTTCAGCGCGTCGCGTTGCGCGTAGGGGTCGGCGCAACGCTCGACGGAGACGATGCGGCCATCGGCCGGGGCGACGACCGCGCCCGCCCGCGCGGGCAGCGCGCGCGGCGGATCACGGAAGAACTGGACGACGAACGCGGTGATCAGCCACAGCGGCAGCGACCACCCCAGCGGCAGGAAGAACGACGCCAGCAGCGACGCGGCGAGCGTCGCGCCGATGAACGGCCAGCCCTCGCGGGCAAGAATCGGATGAGGGTATTGCATCGCCGCCAGTTTACCTGCTGCGGTGCGGCAAGGGAGGGCCGGACGCGGCAGCACGGCGCGGCGCCTGCAAGCGCCGCGCTGCCGTTCAAGGCCATGCTCAGTTCTTCGACTTGTCGACCAGCTTGTTGGCCTTGATCCACGGCATCATCCCCCGCAACTGCT
>JAJZHS010000387.1 GCA_021798395.1 Pseudomonadota bacterium | reverse complement strand
CACCGGGCGGCCGCGGCCGTGCGCGACTCCGGCCCAGGCGCCGGCCAGCCGCACCAGTTCGGCCAGCGTGTAACTGCGCGGCCCGCCGAGTTCGTAAATGCGCCCCGCGGTGTCCGCGGCACGCGGCCCGACCAGCGCGTGCTGCAGCGCGCAGGCCACGTCGTCGACGTACACCGGCGCGAAACGCTGCCGCGCGCCGCCGAGCAGGACCACCGGAAGCAGCCGCTGCAGCGCGGCGAACAGGTTCAGGAAACGATCGCCGGGGCCGAACACGACCGAAGGACGCACGATGGTCCAGCGCAAGCCTGGCTGCGCCCGCAGCGCGACCTCGCCGTCGCCCTTGGAGCGCAGGTACATCGAACACCCCGCGCTGTCGGCGCCCAGCGCGCTGACGTGCACCAGCCTGGACACGCCGACGGCCGCGCAGGCCTGCGCCAGGTTGTGCGGCAGCCGCTGGTGCGCGCGCGCGAACTCGGGCCCGTACGGCTGGCCGCGTCGCCCGTGCAGCACCCCGACCAGGTTGGCCACCGCGTCCTGTCCGCGCACCAGGCGCTCCAGGGTCGTGCCGTCGAAGGTGTCGACCTCGACCACGTCGACGGTCGGCAGCGGCAGCAGGTGGCGGGCGCGTTCGCGCCGGCGCGTGGGCACCAGCACCCGATGCCCGGCGGCGCTCAGCCGCGCCACCAGCCGCGTGCCGATGAAGCCCGCTCCCCCGAATACGACGATGTTGTCCATGTGCCCTCGCTGCGCCGCGTCACGGCATCGCCGGTTGCGCAGCCGATGTCTGCGCAGCGGCCAGGCCGAGCCGGGATTCCAGGGATTGCGGCTCGCCGCTGAGGCGCGCGGCGTAGATCGTCGCGTTGGCCAGAACGCGCTCGACGTAATCGCGTGTTTGCGTGATCGGGATGTTTTCCGTGAACAGCGCTCCGCCGAGCGCCCGCGAGACGTCGTCGGGATCCTGCGCGCGCCAGCGCGCGGGCCTTCCGGGGCCGGCGTTGTAGCCCGCCGCGGCCATCGCCTGCGAACCGTCGAAACGCTGCAGCAGCATGCCCAGGTACGCGGAGCCGAGCGCGACATTGGTGCGCGTCTTGCTGATGTCGTCGGGAGCGAAATCGGTCATTCCGACCTTGTGTGCGACCCAGCGAGCGGTCTGCGGCATCAGCTGCATCAGGCCGTGGGCGCCGGCCCACGAACCGATGTCGGCGGCGAAGCGCGACTCCTGGCGGATCAGACCGAACACCAGCGCCTCGCTGACCCCGGTGCTGCGCGCGGCCGCGGCGATCGCCTCGCGGTACGGCATCACGTAGCGTTGATCCCAGTCCACCGCGCCGCGCATGCGCTCGCTGGCGTCGATGCACAGCATCCAGGCCTGGCGCTGGCACGCCAGCTGTGCTGCGGCATGCAGCGCGGGATCGTCGAGGCCGCGCAGCGCGTAGCTCCATTGCCGCGCGGCGGGGGCGTAGATCCGCAGCGCGTACAGATCCAGCGCCTGCCGGATCGCCGGCCGCGCCTCTTGCGCCGCGACGTCCTGCGCGCTCGGCGCGGCGATCGACGGCGGCAGGCTGATGCGCCGGCCGAGCGCCTCGGTGGCGAGCTGGCCGAAGAACGACCACGGCGACGCGACTTGGGCGTACAGCGCCTGCGCCGACGCGTCGTGGCCGAGCCGCTGCTCGGCGACGGCGCGCCAGTAGACCCACTCGGGGCGCTGCCCGTCGCGCGCGATCAATTGCCCGGCGACCCGGTCGACCGTGTTCCAGTCCTGCGCGCGCAGCGCGGCGCGCAGCATCCAGTCCACCGTGGTCGGCTGCGGCTGGTAACCGGCGTCCAGGCGCGCTGCCTGGTCGAACCAGCGCGCCGCGTCGGGCAGCAATTGCAGCGCGGCGGCGCGCGCGGCGTGGTACGCGATCACGGCGCGCTCGCGCGCCGACAGCTGGTCGAGCCTGCCGTCGACCATCCGCATGGCCTGCTGCGGATCCTGGTCGCCCAGGCGCAGCAGCGCCAGCACCAGGAACTGGCGGCGCATCGGGTCGGCGGGAACGCCGTGGCGCAACGCGTGCAGAACTTCGGGAAGCGGATCGCGCGCGGCCTGGTCGATGCCTTTCCAGGCGCCGATCGGAAGGTCGGGCGCGAAATCCAGCGCCGACTGGTAGCGGCCTGCGCGGAAAAAGCCCTGGATTCGCCGCCACAGCTGCTGCTGGTCGATCCGTCCGGCGTGCGCCAGCGCGTGCGCGGCAGCGTTGCAGCCGACCCCGCCGCCGGGGTGCGCGCGCCAGAGCGCACGCACCGAGGCGCTGGTGTCGACGCCGTCGACTTCGAACTGGCGCTCGAGTTCGTAGCACGCGACCTGGGTGTCGGCGCCGGCGCGCTGCTGCGGATAGACGGTGGCGAAATCGGTCCAGTCACGCCGCCTGCCGAGTTCGAGCAGCCAGGCGTCTCGCAGGCGCGCCAGCACGTAGGTCCCCGGGTACGCGCGTGCGAAACGCTCGAAATCCGCCTCGGTCATGCGCCGCAGGTTCGGCTCCAGCGCCCAGTACGCCAACCAGGGGTCGAGCTGGCTTGCGCGGCCGTTGTCCAGCGCCTGCTGCGCGGGACGCGGATCGCCGCGTTGAAAGCCCTGCCAGGCCGCGCGCACCGCGGCGCCGTCGTCCTGCCGGACCGCGGCGCACGCCGCGGCGCCCA
>JAJZHS010000386.1 GCA_021798395.1 Pseudomonadota bacterium | reverse complement strand
CAGGTCGCGGCCGCTGAGCACGGCGCGCCCGGGGCGCGGGCTCCACCAGCGCATCGGCCGCGTCGGTCGCGCCAACCATTCGTCGCGGTTGGCCGCCAGCAGCAGCGGCTGGTCGGTGTCAGGCTGCCAGGACCAGGCCAGCAGGCACATCAGCCCGGGACCGGGTAGGGCAAGGTGGCCAGTTCCAGCGCCGGGCCTTCGGCGCTTGCCAGGCGCAGGTGTCCGGGTTGCGCGAGCAGCGCAGTCTTGATCTCGGCCAGCGCTTCCCAGGTGCCTTCGGCGTGCGCGGCATTGACCACCATGCCGCAGGGCTGGCCGGGGTCGGCGTCGTGGAACACCGCGTCCCCGGCGCGCAAGGGCCCGTGCGCGGTGATGCGGTGCAGCCGCCGCTTGACGCTGCCGCGGTATTCGGTGCGCGCGATGACTTCCTGGCCGGGGTAGCAGCCCTTCTTGAAGTCGATCCCGCCGATCAGCTCGAAATTGACCATCTGCGGCACGAACTGCGCGCTGGTCGGCGCGCTCAGTTGCGCAACCCCGGCGCGCACCGCCTGCAGGGCCCAGTCGTCGGCCGCAGGCAGCGCCTGCTGCAGCGCGTCGGCCGCGGCGCGCGCGGCGGCGTCTTCGGCGACCAGCAGCAGGCGTTGCACCCCGGGCGCGTCGGCCAGCCGCAGCACGCACAGCCCGCCGTCGCGGCGCAGGGTCCACGGCGCCGGCGGCAGCGCCACCGGCGCCGGCGCATCGCCGCGCAGCAGCAGGCCCCAGCACGGGCGCTCGGCGCTGGCGTCG
The DNA here is from genome assembly GCA_021798395.1 of Pseudomonadota bacterium. Lineage (GTDB taxonomy): Bacteria > Pseudomonadota > Gammaproteobacteria > Burkholderiales > Burkholderiaceae_C > Thiomonas_A. The sequence goes on along the minus strand of JAJZHS010000386.1, from coordinate 1,896 downwards.
TCGAGCCGGCATTGCAGGCGCAGAATGAACATGCGCAAGCGCTTGAGCGTGGCCTCGGTCAGCGACGCGTCGAGCGCCAGCGCATAACCGCCTCCGGCGTCGTGCCAGAGCATGAAATCGGCCAGCATGCGGCCCTGCGGGTTGCACAGTGCGGCCGGGCGCACGGCGTCGTCGGGCAGGGCGTGCACCGCCTGCGTCAGCTGGGCGTGCAGCAGATCGGCCGCCTGCGCGCCGGAGGCGCGCAAAACGGCCAGGCCGGGAAGGGGAGACACGGTGGCGTTCATGACTGGGCTAGTATAGGCAGGCTGTAGCCGCTGTTTCGACGATGCGCCCCAAGACCCGCTGGATCCTACGCCTGTTAGCCGTTGCGCTGTTGTTGCCGGTGCTGAGCTTCGGCTGGTGGGCGCAGCACCCCATGAGGCTGCGCCACGCGCCGCTGGAGCTTTCGGTGCGCAGCGGAAGCGGTGCGCGCGCGGCGGCGCAGCAGATGCGCGCGCAGGGGCTGGCGCTGTCGCCCGCGCTGTTCGCGCTGCTCGCCCGCCTGAGCGGCCAGGCCACGCGGCTGCAGGCCGGCAATTACCAGATCGACGCGGGCACCAGCCCGTGGCAACTGCTGCAGCGCATGGCGCGCGTCGGAGGCACATTGCTGAGCCTGACCGTTCCCGAGGGCTGGACCTACGCCCAGGTGCGCGCCGCACTGCGGCACGCGCCGGGGCTTGTCGACGACGCCAGCGGTCTCGACGATGCGCAGATCATGCAGCGCATCGGCGCGCCGCCGGGATTGCCGGCCGAGGGCTGGTTTTTTCCCGACACCTATCGCTATGCGCCGGGTTCGAGCGCGCTGGCGCTGCTGCGTCGCGGCTACCACGCGATGCAGCGGCAGCTGCAGCAGGCCTGGGCCGGGCGCGCGCCCGGGCTGCCGCTGCGCGACCCCGAGCAGGCGCTGACCCTGGCGTCGATGATCGAGCGCGAGACCGCGCGCGCGCAAGACCGGCCGCAGGTGGCCGCGGTGTTCGTCAATCGTCTGCGCGCGGGCATGCCGCTGCAAAGCGACCCGACCGTGGTCTACGCGCTGGGCGCGCGCTACGACGGCCGCTTGCATCGGCGCGACATGCAGGTCGACTCGCCGTACAACACCTACCTGCACGCCGGGCTGCCGCCGTCGCCGATCGCGCTGCCCGGAGCCGCGGCGCTGCACGCGGCGCTGCATCCGGCATCGAGCGACGCGCTGTATTTCGTCGCCCGCGGCGACGGCAGCAGCGCGTTCTCGGTGACCTTGCGCCAGCACGACGCAGCGGTCGACCGCTACCTGGTGCGCCAAGGGGACCACGCGCGATGAACGCGGCGCGAAACCGCGGCCTGTTCGTCACCCTGGAGGGGATCGACGGAGCCGGCAAGAGCACCCAGTTCGCCGCGCTGGCCGATGCGCTGCGTCAAGCCGGGCGCGAGGTCGTCACCACCCGCGAGCCGGGCGGCACGCCGCTGGGCGAGCGCATCCGCGAACTGCTGCTGCACGAGGGCATGGCGGCGTCGACCGAGGCCCTGCTGATGTTCGCCGCGCGCCAGGAGCACGTGCTGCGGGTGATCGAGCCGGCGCTGCTGCGCGGCTGCGACGTCGTCTGCGACCGTTTCACCGACGCGTCGCTGGCCTACCAGGGCGCGGGCAAGGGAATCGGGCTCGATCGCCTGCAGGCTCTGGCGCAGTGGGTCCATCCCGGGCTGAACCCGGACCTGACGGTGCTCCTCGACGTCGCGCCGCAGGTCGCGGCCGCGCGGTTGCAGGCGCGCGCCGCCGACCGCTTCGAGCGCGAACCGCATGCGTTCTTCGCGCGGGTGCGCGCCCAGTACCTGGAACTCGCGGCGGCCGAGCCGCAGCGCTGGGCGGTCGTCGACGCC
>JAJZHS010000385.1 GCA_021798395.1 Pseudomonadota bacterium | reverse complement strand
TTGAGCGCCTGCACCCCATCCTCGGCCTCGTCGATCGTCCCGGTCACATGCCCGGTCTGCATCAACAGGCCCCGGATGATGCGTCGCATCGTCGGGAAATCGTCAACCACGAGGAATTTCAAGGGAGCGCTCCGTGAAGGCCGCAAGGGAAGGCTTGCTGGATAAGACGGCACAAGTCGCGACGACTTGATGGAAAGACCTGAATTTCAGCACGAACCGGCCGGACTCCGGTTCCGCTGCGTATCGTATGCGCGTCACCGCGCCGATACGAACGCAGGCTTCGACATGCACGCCGTCGGCGCGAACCATTACCATGGGCGGGCGCACGCGCAGGCTCGGGCAACGGCACGGCCACGCATACGAACGCGACGACTCCCATTCCGTTTGCCGCCATGTTTCTACTGATCGGATACGCCCTGTCCCTTGCCGCGATTTTCGGCGGCTACGTCGCCGAAGGCGGCCATGTCGGCGCCTTGTTCCAGCCTTTCGAGCTGGTGATGATCGCCGGCGGTGCGTTCGGCGCGTTCTTCGCGTCGACGTTCCCCAAGTCGTTCAAGGCCACGCTGAAGGCGCTGCCGACCGCGATGAAAGGGTCGACGTATTCCAAGGCCGCGTATATGGAACTGCTGTCGCTGCTCAACGACCTGTTCACCCGCATGCGGCAGAACGGTTTGATGGCGATCGAAGGCGACGTGGAAGATCCGCACAACAGCGAAATTTTCAAGAAATACCCGCACATCGCATCGGACCACCACGTGCTCGAATTCATCACCGACTATTTGCGGCTGATGATCGGCGGCAATCTCGGCGTCATGGAGATGGAAAATCTGATGGACGTCAACATCGAAACCCATCATCGCGAGGCCGAGATCCCGATCCACGCCATGACGCGGACCGCCGACAGCATGCCGGCGTTCGGCATCGTCGCCGCGGTGATGGGCGTGGTGCACACCATGGCTTCGGTCGACAAGCCGCCGTCGGTGCTCGGCGAACTGGTCGGCGCCGCGCTGGTCGGAACCTTCCTCGGCATTTTGATCGGCTACGCCATCCTGTCGCCGGTGGCGGCGCGCATGGAGGACCGCGCGCAGGAAGGCACGAAAATGCTCGAGTGCATCAAGGTGGCGCTGCTGGCGACGATGAACGCATACCCGCCGCAGGTCGCCGTGGAGTTCGCGCGCAAGGTGCTGTTCTCGGGCGAGCGCCCGAGCTTCAACGAGCTGGAGACGCACCTGCGCGAAATGAAGGGGAAGTGAGCGATGCCGGACAACAAGCCCGCGCCGATCGTCATCAAGAAGGTCAAGAAGGTGACCGGCGGCGGCCACGGCGCCGCGTGGAAGATCGCCTACGCCGACTTCGTCACCGCGATGATGGCGTTCTTCCTGCTGATGTGGCTGCTGGGGTCGACGACCAAGGCACAGCTGCAGGGCATCGCGCAGTACTTCCAGAACCCGGAAAAAGTGTCGCTTTCGGGCGGCTCGGGCGCCGGCGATGCAACGTCGATCCTGCACGGCGGCGGCACCGATCTGACGCGCACGGTCGGCCAGGTGCGCAACGGCGCCACGCCGGGGACCAAGGTGGCGCCGAACGCGACCACCGTGGCGCACGCCGCCGAGGAACTCGACCGCCGCAACCTGGAGGCGCTCAAGAAGGCGCTGGACGCGCAGATCAAGGCCAATCCGCTGCTCAACGCGTTCCGCTCGCAGTTGCTCATCGACATCACCCGCGACGGCCTGCGCATCCAGGTCGTCGACAGCGACAAGAGGCCGATGTTCGCGCTCGGCGGCGCGCAGCTGGAAAGTTACGCGGACACCATTTTTCAGGATATCGCGCCGACCTTGAACCAGCTGCCCAACCGCATCAGCATCACCGGGCACACCGACGCACTGAACTACCAGAACGGAGGAAAAGGTTACAGCAATTACAATTTGTCGGCCGACCGCGCCAACACGGTGCGCCAGGTGCTCGTCACGTCGGGCCTGGACGAATCCAAGGTCTTGCGGGTCGTCGGCATGGGTTCGGCTGCGCCGTACGATCCGAAGAATCCCGCGTCGCCGCTGAACCGGCGCGTCAGCATCGTCGTTCTGACGCAGAGGGCCGCGGCGCGCATCCTGGCCGACGAGGGGGCCATGCAGACCGCCAGCACCGTGCAGCAGGCGCTGGCCAAGGTGCGTCGCGCCGGTGCGGAGTCCTCGGCTCCGGCGCAACCCTAAAGTTTGCCGGAAAGGTGTCGTTGGACTGGCTGACAGGAGTAATGCCGTGACCAATCCGATCCAGAATTCACCTCTCGGTGGCGCCGCCTCGGGCTCGGGGACCGGTGCGTCGCGCATCGACAACGGTGCGTCGCGTACCGGGCCTGCCAGCAGCGCGGCCGTCGGCGCCACGCCGGGGCCGGCGGCAGACACGGTCTCGATTTCGCAGTCGGCGCGCACACTGAACACGGCGGCGGCGGCGTCGGCGGCGACCGCCGCGCCGGCGCAGGTGGCCCAGCTCAAGAGCGCGATAGCCTCCGGCCAGTACCAGATCGACGCGAAGGCGATCGCGAAGGGGCTGCTGCGCGTCACCCTGGCGCTGCACAGCGGGGTGCAGCGGCGTGGCTGACGCGGCCCCCGACCCCGGCGCGGAGCAACTGCTGCGGCAACGGCACCTGCTCGAGCAACTCGGGCAGGTGCTGCAGGACGAACTCG
>JAJZHS010000051.1 GCA_021798395.1 Pseudomonadota bacterium | reverse complement strand
ATCAGCTGCAGGCCGCGCCCGCCGCGCGGCAAGGCGCGCAACTCGTCTACGCCGAACAGCAGCAGCCGTCCGCCCGACGACAGCAGCGCGACGCGCGCGGCGTCGCGCACCGCGCCATCGGCGGACAACCAGCGCAGCGGCAGCAGCGCCACCGGCGCTTCGCCGTCGTCCAGGCTGAGAAAGGTCTTGCCGGCCTTGTTGCGGCTGCCCAGCGCGTCGGCCGGAGCAACGAAGCCGTAGCCGCCGCTGCCCACCAGCAGCAACGCGGTGTCGCCGGCGCCGGCCCACCACTGCGCCGGCGCGCTGCCGGCGGCCAGTTCGACGAAGGCGGTCACCGGCTGGCCGTCGCCACGCCCGCCGGGCAACTGCGCCAGCGCGACGCTGTAGGCGCGGCCGTCGCTGCCGAGCAGCCACAAGGTCTCGGTGCTGCGGCAGGCGAAGGTCGCGCGCAGCGCGTCGCCTGGCTTGAAGGCCAGGTTGTCCGCCGCCAGGCCATGGCCTTTCTGCGTACGCAGCCAGCCTTTTTGCGACACGATCGCCGTCACCGGCTCGTCGGGAACACGCAGTTCCAGGGTGGCGCGGATGTCGGCCTCGATCAAGGTGCGGCGTGCGTCGCCGTACTGCTTGGCGTCGGCCTCGATTTCACGGATCACCTTGCGGCTCAGCGCCTTGGCGTCGTCGAGCAGGGTGCGCAGTTCGCCCTGCTCGGTCTGCAGCCGCGCGATCTCCTGCTCGATGCGGATCGCCTCCAGGCGCGCGAGCTGGCGCAGCCGGATTTCCAGAATGTCGTCGGCCTGGGCGTCGCTCAGCCCGAAATGCGCCATCAATGCCGGCTTGGGCTCGTCGCTGTCGCGAATGATCCGGATCACTTCGTCGATGTTCAGCAGCACCGAACGCCGGCCTTCGAGGATGTGCAGTCGGTCGAGAACCTGCTGCAAGCGATGCGCGCTGCGCCGGCGAACCGTCGCCAGGCGGAAGTCGCACCATTGGCGAACGATCTCGGGCAGGCTCATCTGCCGCGGCCTGGCGTCGGCGTCGATCATGACCAGGTTCAGCGCCACGCTGGTCTCCAGGCTGGTCGTGGCCAGCAGCACCGAAGCCAGTTCGTCGGGTGCGATGCGGCTGCTCCTGGGTTCGAACACCAGCCGCACCGCGCAGTCGCGGGCGGATTCGTCGCGCACGCCGTCGAGCACCGACAGCACCCGCGCCTTGAGCTGCTGCTGCTCGGAGCTGACCGATTTCTTGCCCAGCTTCGGCTTCGGGTCGCTGAGTTCCTCGACTTCCTGCAGCACCCGCTGCGCCGAGACCCCCGGCGGCAGTTCGCGCACGACCAGCTGCCACTGGCCGCGCGCGAGTTCCTCGATGCTCCAGCGCGCGCGCACCTTCAGGCTGCCGCGACCGCCGGCGTAGGCGTCGCGGATTTCAGCCGCGCTGCTGATGATCTGCCCGCCGGTGGCGAAGTCGGGGCCGGGCAGCAGCGCCAGCAACGCGTCGAGGCCGAGCGCGGGCTGTTTCAGCAGCGCCACGCACGCCGCAGCGACCTCGCGCAGGTTGTGCGCCGGGATTTCGGTCGACAGTCCCACCGCGATGCCGCTGGCCCCGTTGAGCAGCACGAACGGCAGCCGCGCCGGAAGCAGCGCCGGCTCCTGCGTCGAGCCGTCGTAGTTGGCGCGGAAGTCGACCGTGCCCTGGTCGACTTCGTCGAGCAGCAGCCGCGCGATCGGCGCCAGCCGCGCCTCGGTGTAGCGCATCGCCGCGGCGCCGTCGCCGTCGCGCGAGCCGAAATTGCCCTGGCCGTCGATCAGCGGATAGCGCTGCGCGAAGTCCTGCGCCAGCCGCACCATGGCGTCGTACGCCGCCTGGTCGCCGTGCGGGTGGTACTTGCCGAGCACGTCGCCGACCACCCGCGCCGACTTCACCGGCTTGGCGCCGGCGGCCAGTCCCATGCGGTCCATGGCGTACAGGATGCGCCGCTGCACCGGCTTGAGGCCGTCGGCCACCTCGGGCAGCGCGCGCCCCTTGACCACAGAAATGGCGTATTCCAGATATGCCTGGCGCGCGTAGTCGCCGAGCGCCAGCGCCTCGTCGTCGCGCGCGCCGGCATCGAACAGGTCGGGCGTCGTGGTGTCCTGCGTCATCGTTGTCGTATCCCGGTGTCGGTGGGTCAGACGTCGGCTTCGACCGCGTCGCCATGGTCTTCCATCAGTTGGCGCCTGGCCTGCGCCTCGCCCTTGCCCATCAACTGGCCGAACAGCGCGGTGGTCGCCTTCAGGCCCACGCCGCCGACGCGCACCGGCAGCAGCCTGCGGGTGTCGGGGTTCAGCGTGGTCTCCCACAGCTGCTCGGCGCTCATTTCGCCCAGACCCTTGAAGCGCGACACGCTCCAGGCGCCGTCGCGCAACCCCTCCTGGCGCAGCCGGTCGCAGATCGCCTGCAGCTCGCCGTCGTCGAGCGCGTACAGCTTGGCCGGCGGCCGGCGGCCGCGCGCCGGTGCGTCGACGCGGTACAGCGGGGGGCGCGCCACGTACACGTGGCCGCGGTCGACCAGCTGCGGGAAATGGCGGAAGAACAGCGTCAGCAGCAGCACCTGGATGTGCGCGCCGTCGACGTCGGCGTCGCTGAGGATGCAGACCTTGCCGTAGCGCAGCGCGCCGAAATCGACTTCGGCGTCGGCCGCGTGCGGGTCCAGTCCGATGGCGACCGCGATGTCGTGGATCTCCTGGTTGGCGAACAGCCGGTCGCGGTCGACCTCCCAGGCGTTGAGCACCTTGCCGCGCAGCGGCAGCACGGCCTGGAACGCCTTGTCGCGCCCCATCTTGGCCGAACCGCCGGCCGAGTCGCCCTCGACCAGGAACAGCTCGTTGCGCGCCAGCTCGCGGCTTTCGCAGTCGGTCAGCTTGCCCGGCAGCACCGCGATTCCGGAACCCTTGCGCCGCTCGACCTTCAGCGCCGCCCGCTGCCGGCTCTGCGCCTGCGCGATGACCAGATCGGCCAGTGCGCGGCCCTGCTCGACGTGCTGGCCCAGCCACAGCTCGAGCGCCGGGCGCACCAGGCCGGAAACCAGCCGCACCGCGTCGCGGCTGTTGAGCCGCTCCTTCATCTGGCCCTGGAACTGCGGATCGAGCACCTTGGCCGAGAGCACGAACGAGGCGCGCGAGAACACGTCCTCGGGCAGCAGCCGCACCCCCTTCGGGCACAGCGCGTGCAGTTCAATGAATCCCTTGACGGCCTGGAACAGGCCCTCGCGCAGCCCGGCCTCGTGGGTCCCGCCGGCGGGGGTCGGAATGAGGTTGACGTACGACTCGCGCAGCACCGCGCCGTCGGCGCTGAACGCGACGCTCCAGCGCGCTCCTTCGCCGGGCGCGAAGCCGTCGGACTGACCCGACGCCTCGCCTTCCCCGTCGAACGCGAACAGCACCTCGGCGTCGCCCAGCGCCTCGCGCAGATAACCGCGCAGACCTTCGTCGAAGCGCCAGTTGTGCGTCTCGCCGGTCTTCTCGACGTGCAGAGTGACCTGCAGCCCGGGCAGCAGCACGGCCTTGCTGCGCAGCACGTGCTGCAACTCGGCGGCAGGCAGCGTCAGCGCGTCGAAATACTTCGCCTCGGGCCAGACCCGAACCCAGGTCCCGCTCTTCCATTCGCCACGCGCCAGCGCGCGCAACGCCAACGGCGCCTCGGGAACTCCGGCGACGAAGGCCAGCGTGGCCGCCTGGCCGTCGCGATGCACTTCGACCTCGAGCCGGCGCGACAGCGCGTTGGTGACGCTGACCCCGACGCCGTGCAGGCCGCCCGAGAAGCGGTACGCGGCCGACGCGTCGAGCTTGTCGAACTTGCCGCCGGCATGCAATTGGGTGAAGACCAGTTGCACCACCGGAACGCCCTCGTCGGGATGCAGTCCGATCGGAATGCCGCGGCCATCGTCGCGCACGCTCACGCTGCCGTCGGCGTGCTGCGTGACGGCGATCTGGCGGGCGTTCCCGCCGAGCGCCTCGTCGGCGCAGTTGTCGATCACCTCCTGCACGATGTGCAGGGGATGCGAAGTCGACGTGTACATGCCGGGACGCTGCTGAACCGGCTCGAGGCCCTTGAGCACGCGGATCGAGGCTTCGCTGTATCCCTGCGGGGTTGGTATTGCCATAGGTCCTTGTGGATAAAACCCGTCGATTGTGGACAAACCCTGCGGGCGTTCGCACCGTCCCGACCGACCTGCGACTTATCCCCACCGGGTGGGGATAGAGCCCCTGTCGAACATCGGGGAAACCAGGATTCATGCGGCCCGACTCGGGTCTGCTCAAGTTTTCAGCAGCCACGCGCTCCGTGCCGCCCTGCCCCCGCGGCGCCGATTCTAGAAGGCCCTCGACGACGCCCCGGCGGCCGCGAATCTGTTTGAATGCGCCCATGCACCGCCATCTGCCCCCTTCGCCCTGGGTCTTGCGTTTCGCGGGGCTGATCCCAGCCGGCGGCAGCGTGCTCGACGTCGCGTGCGGCGCCGGGCGGAATCTGCGCGCACTGGCCGGGCGCGACCGGCAGCTGCACGGCGTCGACCGCGACACGCGCGCGTTCGACGCGCTGCGTGCGATCGCGACCATGCGCGAGGCCGATCTGGAAGCCGCGCCCTGGCCCTACGGCGCGCAGCGATTCGACGCGCTGATCGTGACCAACTATCTCTGGCGCCCGCTGCTGCCGACGCTGCTCGACGCCCTCGCCCCGGGCGGCGTTCTGATCTACGAAACCTTCGCCGACGGCCAGCAGGACATCGGTCGACCGCGCAACCCGGACCATCTGCTGCGACGCGCCGAACTGCTCGACTGGGCGCGCCCCCGGCTGCGCGTGGTCGCCTTCGAGGACGGCTTCGTCACGGCGCCGCAAGCCGCTTTCGTGCAACGCATCTGCGCCGTCGCCCCTGCCCTGGGCGGCGCGGCGCACCCCGCGTACAATCTGTGATTTTTGACCCTCCGCACGGCATGAAGCCCATCACCGGCAGCATCGTGGCCCTGGTCACTCCGATGTTCGACGACGGCAGCGTCGATTTCGACGGCCTGCGGCGTCTCGTCGACTGGCACGTCGCCGAAGGCACCGACTGCATCGGCGTGGTCGGAACCACCGGCGAGTCGCCCACCGTCAGCATGGCCGAGCATCGCGCGATCATCCGCGCCGCGGTCGAACAGGCCGCCGGACGGGTCCCGATCATGGCCGGCGCCGGAGCCAACTCGACCGCCGAGGCGATCGAGCTGTCGCACTACTGCAAGGAAGTCGGCGCCGACTGCACGCTGCAAGTCGTCCCCTACTACAACAAGCCGACGCAAGAAGGCATGGTGCGCCATTTCAGCGCCATCGCCGAGGCCGTCGACATTCCGATGGTGCTGTACAACGTGCCCGGACGCACGGTCGCCGACATGCACGCCGAAACCGCGTTGCGGCTGGCCGAGGTTCCCGGCGTGATCGGCATCAAGGAAGCCACCGGCAACATCGATCGCGCGCTGCAGATCCTGCGCCACGCCCCAGAGGGGTTCGCCGTGTACTCCGGCGACGATCCGACCGCGGTCGCGCTGATGCTGCTGGGCGGCAAAGGCAACATCAGCGTGACGGCCAACGTGGTGCCCCGGCTGATGCACGAACTGTGCGTCGCGGCACTGGCCGGCGACGCGCACGGCGCGACCCGGCGCCATTTCCAGCTGATGGACTTGAACCGGCAGCTGTTCGTCGAACCGAATCCCATCCCGGTGAAATGGGCGCTGGCCGCGATCGGTCGCGCCGGCGGCGCGCTGCGCTTGCCGCTGACCCCGCTGTCGCCTGCGCATCACGATGCGCTGCGCGCCGCGCTCAGCGATCTGGGACTTTCCGTCATCCATTGAAAACCACCATGCGCCTGCCCTGTTCCCGTCCGCTGCTGCGCCTCTCGACGCTGGCCCTGGCCCTGGCCGCCGCGGGCAACCTCGCCGGTTGCTCGTCGTTCTCCCAGGCCACCTCGGGCAGCGCGGTCGACTACCAGAGCGCAAAGGCCGGGCCCGATCTCGCGGTGCCTCCTGACCTGACCCAACTCACGCACGACCAGCAGTACGCGATGCCGTCCGGCGGCCGATCGGCCAGCGCACGCGCGTATCAGCACGTCGCCACGCAACAGCAGCAAGCGTCGATTTCCGACGCCGTGCTGCCCGAGTTCCCCGGCATGCGCATCGAACAGGCCGGAAGCCAGCGCTGGCTGGTCGTCGACACGCCGCCGCAGGCGCTGTGGGACAAGGTCGCCGCGTTCTGGCAGCGCAACGGGTTCTACCTGACGCGCAACGAACGCGACATCGGCGTGATGGAAACCAACTGGGCCGAAAATCGCGCCAAGCTGCCGCAGGACATCATCCGCCGAACGATCGGCAAGCTGTTCAACAGTCTGTACGACACCGGCAAGCGCGAGCGGTTCCGTACCGTGTTCGAGCCCACGCCCGACGGACACGGCACGCAGATCGTGATCACCCACGAGACCATGGTCGAGGTCTACAGCAGCAACGACAAGACCCAGACCATGTGGGAGCCAGGGACTCCCGATCCGACGCTCGACACGGTGTTCCTGCGCCGTTTGATGGTCAGCCTGGGCATGAAGCAGGAGCAGGCCAGCGCCGCGCTCGCCGCGCCGCAGCAGGCCCCCGGCCAGGTGCGCGCCACGCTGGTCGAAGGCGGTCGGGCGCTGCAGATGCCCGATGACCTCGAACACGCCTGGCGCCGCGTCGATCTGGCGATCAGCACCGCGGGCTTCACGGTGGTGCGACGCGCGCGCGACACCGGAACCTTCGACGTGCGCTACTTGAGCCCGGAGGCTTCGCTGAAGGCCGCGCAGGGTCGCGCCGGGCTGCTCGGCAGGCTGTTCGGCGACAAGAAGAAGGCGCCGAAACCAGCCGAGTACCTCATCGTCGTGCGCGCGGTCGGAAGCGGCAGCCAGGTCACGGTGCAGCCGGCGTCCAGCAACCCGGACGCCGCCCGCTCGAGCAGCGAGATCCTGAAGATCCTGCAACAGCAGCTGCGTTGACGCGCGCCTGAGCGCGCGCTCAGGCGTAGCTGCGCAGCCGCAACGACAGTTCGCGCAGCGCCGCGATGCCGCTGTGCTCGGCGCGCTGGCACCAGTCCTGCAAGTGCTGGCGCAGCTGTTCGGCGCTGGCTGACGAATGTTCCCACACGGTGCGCAGATCCTCGCGCATACGCAACAGCTGACCGACCGGCGGATGCCGCGTGGCCACCTCGTCGAGCAGCGCTTCGGCGCCCGCGTCGAGACCGTCGCGCTCGCGCCCGATGACACCGCGCGCAGCGCGCAACAGCGCCGGGCTTCCGCCTGCTCGCGCCTCGCTGCGCAAGGCCCGGCGCAGCGCACGCCCGTACCGCGCCATCAGGTCGTAGCGGTTCGCGATCACCGCCTGCAGCAGCGCCAGGTCGACCTGCGCGCGCGGCGCACCCAGGCGCGCCTTCGGCGGCAGCCTGTGCGTGCGTGCGAGTCCGAGCGCGCGCAGGGCGCTGATGTACATCCAGCCGACGTCGAATTCCCACCATTTGACCGACAGCTTCGCCGAGGTCGGATAGGTGTGATGGTTGTTGTGCAATTCCTCGCCGCCGATCAGCAGGCCCCAGGGCACCAGGTTGTGGCTGTTGTCGCGGCTGGCGAAATTGCGGTAGCCCCAGGCGTGGCCCAGGCCGTTGACCACCCCGGCGGCCCAGACCGGGATCCACAGCATCTGCACCGCCCAGACGGTCGCGCCGATCGCGCCGAACAGCGCCAGATCGACGAGCAACAGCACCCCGACCCCTTGCCACGTATAGCGGCTGTACAGCTTGCGCTCGATCCAGTCGTCGGGAGCGCCCTGGCCGAATTTGGCGACCGTTTGCGCATTGCGCGCTTCGGCACGGTACAACTCGGCGCCGCGCCCCAGCACCGTGCGCAGGCCCTTGGTCACCGGGCTGTGCGGGTCGTCGTCGGTTTCGCAGCGCGCATGGTGCTTGCGATGGATCGCGACCCACTCGCGCGTGACCATGCCGGTGCTCAGCCACAGCCAGAAGCGGAACAGGTGGGCGACGGCGGGATGCAATTCCAGCGCCCGGTGCGCTTGCGCGCGATGCAGGTAGACCGTCACGCCGACGATCGTCACATGGGTGGTCAGCAGCAGGTAGACGACGACAGGCCACACCCCGGCGTGGCTCAGCCCGTGCGCAGCCCAATTCAGCAAGGCGTCCAACATGGGAACAGTTCTTTCAAATTGATACAAGCCGACATCATGCCCGAACGCCGCCGTGCGCGCAACGGACTCAGGTTTCGTGTCGGCGCTGAAGCACTGCGGCGAAGAAGCCGTCGGTTCCGTCGCGATCGGGGCGCAGTTCCAGCATAGGTCGCGGCCCCGGCAGCGCAAGGTGCTGCTGCGCCAAAATCACGCCCGCATCAACGCTTTCGAACGCCCGATGATCGGCGACGAACGCGTCGACCACGTCCTGGTTCTCGGTGCGCAGCAGGCTGCAGGTGGCGTAGACCAGCCGCCCGCCCGGCTTGAGCAGCTGCGCAGCAGCGCGCACGATGGCGCCCTGCTGCTCGACCAGCCGCGCGACGTCGGCCGGCTGCAGCCGCCATTTGAGATCCGGGTTGCGGCGCAGGGTTCCGGTTCCGCTGCACGGCGCGTCGACCAGGACGCGGTCGAGCTTGCCGGCCAGGCGGCGCACGCGGTCGTCGCGCTCGTGCGCGATGACCACCGGATGCACGTTCGACAACCCGCTGCGTGCGAGCCGGGGACGCAGTTTGTCGATGCGGTGCGCGGCCGTGTCGAACGCGTACAGCCGCCCGCTGTTGCGCATCAGCGCGCCCAGCGCCAGCGTCTTGCCGCCCGCCCCGGCGCAGAAATCGGCGACCATTTCGCCGCGCCGCGGAGCGAGCAGAAGCGCCAGCAACTGGCTGCCTTCGTCCTGCACCTCGACCAGGCCGTCGGTGAACACCGCCAGCCGTTGCAGCGCCGGTTTGCCCTGCACCCGCAGGCCCCACGGCGACAGCTGGGTCAACGCCGCGTCGATGCCCGCCGCGCGCAGCTGCCGCAACGCCTCTTCGCGGGTGGCGCGCAAGGTGTTGACCCGCAGATCCAGCGGCGCGGGCTGCAGCAGGCCGGATGCCAGCGACTCGAAACCATCGGCGTCCAGACACTGCGCCAGCCAGTCCGGAAGGCTGTAGCGAAGCGCCGGCGGCAATCCGCCCAGGTCCAGGGCGCGCACCTGCGCCCGCCACGCACGCAGCGCGTCGCCGAGCACGGCCTCGTCGCCCTGCCAACCCAGCGCCAACAGGCACAGGTCCAGCGGCGCCGCGGCGCCTTGCGCCAGGTGCCGCCAGAGCCGCAACTGGCGCACGATCTGGTAGACCGTCTCGGCCAGCACGTGCCGGTCGCGCTGGCCGAGCTGCGCGTGCGCGCGGAAATAGCGCGACACCACCGCGTCGGCCGGCGCATCGAAGCGCAGGACCGCCGCCAGCAGTTCGCGCGCGGCGGCCAGCTGCGCCGGAAGGCGGCCGCCGCGCCGGCGCTGCGCCTCGTTCATCGCAGCGACTCCGGCAGCACCCGCACGCGCAGGCCGTCGACACGCAGGCGATCTTCGACCAGCGCACGCACGGCAGCGGGGTAGACCACGTGCTCCTGCTCGAGCACGCGCGCCGCGAGACGCTCCTCGCTGTCGTCGTCGTGCACCGGAACGATCGCCTGCGCGACGATCGGCCCCTGGTCGAGCTCGGCGGTCACCAGGTGCACGGTGGCGCCGTGCCACTTCACTCCGGCGTCCAGCGCGCGCCGGTGCGTTCCCAGGCCCGGGAACGCCGGCAGCAGAGACGGGTGCACGTTGATCAAGCGCCCGTCGAAATGATGGACGAAACCGGCGCTGAGGACCCGCATGAACCCGGCCAGCACCACGGCGCGCGGTTGCCACGCATCGATGCGCGCCGCCAGCTCGGCGTCGTACGCCTCGCGGCTCGGCGCCACGCGGTGGTCGAGCACCGCGGTGTCGATGCCGTGCGCGCGTGCGTAGTCGAGTCCGCCGGCGTCGGCGCGATTGCTGATCACCGCCGCAATGCGTGCCGGCCAGCGCTGCGCCACGCAGGCCCGGTGCATCGCCTCCAGGTTGCTGCCGCGCCCGGATATCAGCACGACGATGTTGTGCGGGTTTTGCATGGCCGGCAGTGTACCCGCGACGCAGGCGGCTTCGCGTCGGCGCACAGCCGTTCGAAGGTCGCCGCCGCCATGCGCTGCTGCATCAGAGCGCCGTGCAGCAGGCCCAGCGCGCCGCCCCCCGACAACAGCAGCACGACCAGGCACAGCGGCAGCACGAAGCCGCGCCGCGCCGGCCGCCCCGCCGGATGCGGCGTCACGCGCAACCCTCCGGATGCGGCGACCACGTGAACACCCGCCGCCAATCGGCGGCCGGCAATCCCGGAGCGACGAAGCGCAAGCCGATCTCGACCGTACGCACCCGCGCCGTGGCGTCGAGCGCGTCGGCGGCGACGTGGCGGCGCATCGCGCGCGCACCGGGCAGCTCGACATCGAAGCGCAAACGCATGTCCTGCAGCGCCACCGGTTGCGCGCCGAGCAGGGTGCGCACCGGCTGCGGGGCTGCGTCGCCGACCGCGCGGCAGCGCAGCGCACCGCGCGCGACCCACCAGTGCGCGTCACCGGACGCCCCCGGCACGCCGCAGCGCTGCCGCTGGCGCAGCAGCAGACCGCCGTCGCGCACGCGCAGCGCGCACGACGTGCGCAAGGCCTCGCCGAGCAGGGCGAACGCGAGGCGCTCGTGTTCCTGCAAATCCGCCCAGGCGCGCTGCGCGCGCTGCGCGCGCTGCAGCGACGCGACGTCGGCCAGCAGGGCGCAGGCCAGCGTCAGCCCCAGCGCGCAGGCCAGCAGCAGCTCAGCCAGCGTGTGCCCGCGTGCCGCGTCCATGATCGAAACGCTCGCGCTCGACCGCCTCGCGGGGCGGATCGGACCAGACCTGGATGCGCACCACGCGCTGCGGCGTCCAGCGCACCGCGATGCGACACGCCGCGGCGCTGCACGCGACGTCGCCGCGCGCGCCTGGAAGCAGCCGCG
>JAJZHS010000384.1 GCA_021798395.1 Pseudomonadota bacterium | reverse complement strand
CGGCCGACGCCGGCTTCGCCGACGGCAGCGCCGCGCTGAGCCCGCGCATGGCGCCGGTGCTCGCGCAGCTGGCCGACGGGCTGCAGCGCAACCCCAGCGAGACGATACAGATCGTCGGCTACACCGACAGCACCGGCAGCGACGCGATCAACATCCCGCTGTCGCGCAGCCGCGCGCGCAGCGTGCGCGACGACCTGGTCGCGCGCGGCGTCGCCGCGCAGCGCATCCCCACCGCCGGCATGGGCGCCGCCGACCCGGTGGCCAGCAACGCCACCGCCTCCGGGCGCGCGCTGAACCGCCGCGTCGAGATCTTCGTCGCGTATCCGCGCTGAGGCCGGGGTCAGGCGCAGCCCGCCCGGTCACGCGGCTGCGCCCGCCTACCGCGGCAGCGCAAGGTGCACCTTGATGGCGTCTTCGACGGCCAGCAGGTCGCCCTTGATCAGCGTGCCGAGTCGATCCTTCAGGCGTGTCTTGTCAGCGGCCATGATCTGATCGGCCATCGCCTTGGCCGGCTTGCCGTCAACCGTCACGACAGCCTCTCCCGGATAGCGCCTGCCCGTATTGCTGGTCAAGGGCACCACGACGACTCGCGCCAGATTCCGGTTGGCCGCGTCGTTGCTGACGATCACCGCCGGGCGTGTCTTGCGGACATCGCTGCCGATCGCCGGGTCGAACTCGACCCACCACACCTCACCGCGCAGCATCGGCGACGTCCCCGGCCAGCGCGCTGCACCACTCGGCTGCTTGCGCTTCGCGCTCCTGGTCCGCGGCCATCGCTCGGTAACCGTCGTCCAACGCGGTATCGAGCACATGCGGGCGCAGCAGGTCCTCGATGAATTGGCTCATGCGCCGCTTGCCGACGGTTCTGTTCAAACCCTCGTACACCGCCTCGTCGAGCGTGATTGTCATCCGCTTATGCATCGCCAGCCATTACACGCTATACGTATAGTGCATTATATAGGCAGTTCACCCCGGCTCGGCGAAGCGCCGCGCGATGTCGCGGCGCTCGGCGCATCAAAGACGTCGGCCACGGCAACGATGCGCGCTTCCAGCGCGATGGTGTCGATGATGCGCTCGCCGATTGCGACGTGGCCTTGCATCACCGCCCACTCGTCGGCGTCGAGCTTGCCCGCCTTGTGCAGGATGCGGTCGGGAACACCCACCTTGCCGATGTGGTCCTTCACGAAACCACGGCCACGAGTCAACTCGCCAGCCGATCGGCGAGCCGCGCCATCAAGTCCATTCGCTCGTGAGACATCCCGACGATCAGCGCCGGCGCGTGCTCGCGCGGAAGGCAGAAGACATAGTGATGCTCGCAGCGTGCCCGTCATTCCCTTAAAGATCTGTCGGAGTGAACCCAGCCGCTTCACCCCAGGCGCAGCCGTGCACCCGAAACTGACATGAATTTCGTCCAGGGGCAGATACGCTGCAATCTGCGGCTGATCCGGCGCGCCGCGCATGGACAACAGCTACACGTCGGCCTAGAATCTGTATATCCATTGTCTACATCGGAGCCGATGATGCGCGACGCGGCGATCAACCTGCGCGCCTTGCCCGAGCAGCGTGACCTGATCGACCAGGCCGCACGCCTGCTGGGCAAGAACCGCTCTGACTTCATGCTGGAGTCCGCTTGTGCGCGAGCGCAGGCGGTGCTGCTCGACCAGGTGTTCTTCAAACTCGACGAAGCCGGATTCCGCGAATTCAACGCGCTGCTCGATTCGCCGCCGACGCCGAACCCGGGCCTCGACCGCTTGTTGGCGGTCAAGGCCCCGTGGTCGGCCAGCGAATGAATTTGCGTCCACCCACGCCGCTCGCGCCGCAGCACAAGCTCGGCGGCTTTTCCTGCGGCGAGCCGGTGCTCGACGAATGGCTTGCGCGCCGCGCGCTCGCCAATCAACTCAGCGGCGCCAGTCGCACCTTCGTATCGACGAACGGCGACGACGAGGTGATGGGCTACTACGCCCTGGCGGCCGGCGTGGTCGCGCACCGCGACGCAACGCGGTCGGTCCGCCACAACATGCCCGATCCGGTTCCGGTGCTGGTGCTGGCGCGCCTCGCGGTCCACACCCGGGCGCAAGGCATCCGACTCGGCGCCGCGCTGCTGCAGGACGCGGTCAAGCGCGCCGTCGCGGTGTCGCTGCACGCCGGGGTCAGAGCCCTGCTGGTCCACGCGCTGAGCGAGCGCGCGCGTCGGTTTTACGAGCACTACGGCTTCCAGGCCTCGCCGGTCGACCCGATGACGCTGATGCTGCGCCTGGCGCATACGCGCGCCTGAACCGCGGTGTCCGCCGCGTCGGCGCTACGTCGCTGTCGGCTCCGCCGCCAGCAGCCCGCGCTGCTCGGCGATGCGCAGCAGGCCGTCGAACACCAGATGCTCGACGGTCTGGTGCGCCAGCCCCAGCGCCAGCTCGAGCTTGGGCGCCGCGCCTCCGGTCATCAGCGCGTCGCTGGTGTTGTACGGAAACTCGCGCAGAGCAGAAGCAGCAGATGCAGGCGGCCAGCGCCGGCACCGGCGTGCAGGTCAGCCAGACCGCCGACAACCGCCTGAAAATCAACGTCCCGGCCGACTGCGCATTTCAGCGATCGCGGACGGCTGTTTCAGGCTGATCGCGGACGGCATTTCAACGCGATCGTGGACGCGCGTGGGGTGCGCGCAAGCGATGGGTTCAATGTATCTCAATCGTC
>JAJZHS010000383.1 GCA_021798395.1 Pseudomonadota bacterium | reverse complement strand
GTCAGCGCGGCGGCGTGCGCCGGCGCCAGCGCGCCGGCGCCGATCCCGCACAGCGCGCACTGCGCGAGCAGGCGGGGAATGGGTAGGAACATGGCGACTCCATCGAAAGGGGCGCGGCGGTGGACGCCGCGCCCCGGGGCCGGATCAGCGCGCCGCGACGGGCTCGATCGAATCGATCTGCATCGCTTCGCCGTTCTGGGCGAGCGTGAAGCGGACCTTTTCGCCGACGCGCAGCCGCGCCAGCAGCGCCTTGCTGCGCACCGGGTAGGGCATGGTCATCGCGGCCATGCCGATCGACGCGATCGGTCCGGCATCGAGCGTGACCGTGCCGTGGCCGGTGTCGATCGCGCGCACGATGCCGCTTCCGCGGGCGGGCGGCATCGTGCCACGCATCGCCATGCCGGCGGCGTGGGTCAGGGGAGCGGCGGCCACGGCGGCTGCAAGCAGGCAGGCGCGGGCGGCGGAACGCAGGGCGTCAAAAGTGTTCACGGTCGGATTCCTTGGGGTTCGACGATCGGCAATGCCGGCACACGGCGCCGCGCAACGTTGCGCGCGGGCGGCCGGATGCCAGACGGGCGTGGTGCCGCGCGCGATGGCGCGTTGCACGGCGCGGCGCGGGCACAGCCCGCGCGGGGGATCAGATCGAACGCCGCGGAGGCGGGTCCAGCGCGTCCGGGACCGCGCTGCGGAACGGCGTCACGCCGTGCCTGAAGAGGGCCTGGCGCAGCGCCGGAGGGCGCAGCGCGATCGCTGCCGGAGGCGTCGCGGTGACGACGCCGCACAGGGGGCAGGGCGGACGGTGGGGCGGCGCGCCGCCGCCGGCACGTGCCGCGTGGTCGGCTCCGGCCATGGGCATCGACTGCGCTCGGGCGTCGGGCATGCCCGCCATCGGCGCCATGCGCGCCGTCGCGGCCGCGCACGGCGCACCGAACATCGCACCCGCTGCCATCGTCTCGACGCCCCACGCGCGCAGCGACTCGGTCAGCGCGAGCAGCACGATCAGCAGAGTGCGCAGGGTCTTCACGATCGCGGGCGGGGCGGACGGGTGGTCACGTTTTGATGCAATTGATCATACTTCAGCCGGATCGGCCCGGCGAGTCCGGAAGCCGCGGCGGGCCGTGTCGATGCGTATCCTGGGGGCAGTATATGGAGCGGAGCCGTCGTGTCAAGGCGCGGCCGAGGGCCGGCGCACGACCACCGGCAGCGGCGCTGCGGTGTCGACGACCACGGTGCGGGTCGGGAAGGCGAACGCGATGCCACGCTCGGCGAACGCGCGCACGAGGCCGATGTTGATCGCCTGCTGGGTGTCCATGTAGACCGTGTAGTCGGCCGTCGTCATCCAGTACACGACTTCGAAGTTCAGCGCGGAATCGCCGAAGTCCTTGAAGTGGGCGCGGTCGAAGCGCGTGCTCGCTTGCGCCTCGATCAAGCCGCGCACCAGGCCGGGAATGGCCTCCAGCGCGTCGGCCGTGGTGTCGTAGGTCACGCCGAACGCGAACACGATGCGCCGCTCCTGCATCATGCGGTAGTTGCGCAGCCTGGCCTTGGTCAGGTCGGTGTTGGAGAACACCAGCAGTTCGCCGCTGAGGCTGCGGATGCGCGTCGTCTTCAGGCCGATGTTCTCGACCGTTCCCGAGTACTGGTCGACGACGACGAAATGGCCGATCTGGAAAGGCTTGTCCAGCACGATCGACAGGCTGGAGAAGAGGTCGCCGAGAATGTTCTGCAGCGCAAGGCCGACCGCGACGCCGCCGACGCCGAGTCCCGCGAGCAGGGTGGTGATGTTGAAGCCGAGGTTGTCGAGCAGCAGCAGCACCAGCACCGACCACAACGCCACGCGCGCCAGGAAGCTGGTCGCGGCCAGTCCGGTGGCCGTTTCCGGGTCGTCCTGCATCGCGCGGTCGCGCGACGTCCTGATCCAGTCGTCGAGGAAGCGCCCGGCCCACAGGCCGATCTGGGCGAACAGTGCCGCGGTGGCGAGCCCGGCGAGCCAGCGGCTCGGTTCGGCGTCGAGCACCAGATTCTGCTCGACCGGGCCGAGCGCGGCGAGCACCAGCAGCCAGACCCGCGTCGAATCGAGCGCCTGCACGGCCGCGTCGTCCCAAGTGTGGCTGGTGCGCGCGGCCAGCGCGCGCAACCTGCCGACGAGGCGCGGCTTCAGCGCCGAGGCGACGACGGCGACGCCGGCCAGCCACGCCGCGGCGACCAGCCAGGCGTGCAGCGGATTGCCGAGCACCACCAGCCCAAGCCCGTGTGCCGCAGCCGTGTTCAAGGCGCGCTCCCGACGGTTTCGCGCCGCTGCACGAATCCCACCTCGGTGCCGAGTTCGGCGAACAGACCGACGACGTGGCGAGTCCAGTGCCTGATGTCGTGGCGTTGCACTTGGCGGTCGAGGCGCTCCATGCGCCGGCGCTGCTCGTCGCGCGGCATGGCCAGCGCGCGGTCGATCGCCGCATCCATCTGGCTCAGGCTGTACGGGTTGACCAGCACAGCGCCGTCGAGTTCGACGGCGGCGCCGGCGAATTCGGACAGCACCAGCACGCCGCTTTCGTTGACGTGCGCGGCGACGTACTCCTTGGCGACGAGGTTGAGACCGTCGCGCAGCGGCGTGATCCAGCACACGTCGGCAGCGCGGTAGTAGCACAGCGTCTCCTCGAAAGGCATCGACGTCGTCGAGAGCAGGATCGGC
>JAJZHS010000382.1 GCA_021798395.1 Pseudomonadota bacterium | reverse complement strand
GGACGAACAGCGCGGCGACTCCGGCGCACGCGACTTCGCTGACGGTCGAAGCGCCGGAGCGGCAGATCACCAGGTCGGCGTCGGCGTAGGCCGCGGCCATGTCGTCGATGAATTCACGGCAGTCGGCGTCCACGCCCAGCGCCGCGTAGCGCGCGCGCAGCGCATCGAGATGGCCGCGCCCGCTCTGGTGCACGACCAGCGGGCGCAGTGCGGGTTCGAGCAGCGCCAGCGCCTGCGGCACGCGCTCGTTCAGCGCCTGCGCGCCCAGGCTGCCGCCGACCACCAGCACGCGCAGCGCGCCGCTGCGCGCGTCGTAGCGCAGTGCAGGCGCGGGCAGCGCGCGGATCGCTTCACGCACCGGGTTGCCGACCCACTGCGCACCGGGCAGCGCGTTCGGGAACGCGCACAGCACGGCATCGGCCAGCCTGGCCAGAAGCCGGTTGCTCAACCCCGCCACCGCGTTCTGCTCGTGCAGCACCAGCCGCGCGCCGCTGAAATCGCTCGCCAGCCCACCGGGCACCGTGATGTAGCCGCCCATGCCGATGACCACCCCCGGACGGACCCGGCGCAGCGCGCGGAACGCCTGCCACGCGGCGCGCAGCAGGCGCAGCGGCAGCAGCAGCTTGGGCAGCGGCCCCTTGCCGCGCACGCCGCCGAAGCGCACCCACAGCATCGGAAAGCCGTGCGGCGGCACCAGGCGCGACTCCATGCTGCCCGGCGCGCCCATCCAGTGCACGTCCCAGCCGGCCGCGCGCAGCCCCTCGCCGACCGCCAGGCCGGGGAAGATGTGGCCGCCGGTTCCCCCGGCCATGATCACCGCCCGTTTGGCCACCGTGGCGCGCGGCGCGGTCATGCGTGCCCCCCGCGCATCAGCACCCGGTTCTCGTAGTCGACGCGCAGCAGCAGCGCCAGCGCGAGCAGCGAGACCAGCGTGGCCGATCCGCCGTAGCTCAGCAGCGGCAGCGTCAGCCCCTTGGTCGGCAGCAGGCCGAGGTTGACGCCGATGTTGATGAACGCCTGGCCGCCGATGAGCACCCCGACGCCTTGCGCGACCAGGGCCGAGAACATGCGGTCGGCGGCAAGCGCCTGGCGTCCGATTTCGAACGCGCGGCGGGTGATCCAGGCGAAGGCGAGGATCACCGCGAGCACGCCGACGAAGCCCAGTTCCTCGCCGATGATCGCCAGCAGGAAGTCGGTCTGCGGCTCGGGCAGGTAGTGCAGCTTCTCAACGCTGCCTCCGAGGCCGACGCCCACCCAGTGGCCGCGCCCCATCGCGATCAGCGCGTGCGCGAGCTGGTAAGCACTGCCTTGCGCGTTCTTGTCGCTCCACGGGTTCAGGTAGGCGAAGATGCGGTCGCGCCTCCAGGGCGACAGCACGATCATCAGCACGAACGAAGCGATCATGACCACCGACAACGCGCTGAACATCTTCCCGTTGACTCCTCCGAGGAACAGGATCGCCATCGCCACCGAAGCGATGACGAGAAACGCGCCCATGTCGGGTTCGGCCAGCAGCAGCAGTCCGATGAAGCCCAGCGCCACCGCCATCGGCAGGAACGCCTTGGCGAAACTCTGCTTGACTTCCTGCTTGCGCACCATGAAATTGGCGGCGTAGAGGATGATCGTGAGCTTGACGAGTTCGGACGGCTGGAAGGTGAACAGGCCGGCCGGAATCCAGCGCCGCGAGCCGTTGACACCGCGGCCGATGAACGGCACCAGCACGACGACCAGGGCTCCCAGCGAGGCGACGAACAGCCACGGCGCCCATTGCTGCCAGAACGCCATCGGAAGCTGGAACACGACCCACCCCAGCATCAGGCCCAGGGCCATCGCGGCCAGGTCGCGCCAGAAGAAATGGAACTGGCTCCAGTGCGCGAAATGCGGATCTTCGGGAATCGCCACGGTGGCCGAATAGACCATCACCAGGCCGAAAGCCAGCAGCAGCACGATCACCCACACCAGCGCCTGGTCGTACTCGAGCATGCGCGACGCGGCCGGGCCGACGTAGCCGATGCGCACCGGCATCGGTTCGGGCCGCTCGCCCCGGCGCCACGGCAGGGCCAGTTTCATGACCGCTCCTCCATGTGCACGCCGCGCTGCGCTGCGAGTTCACGCAGCGCAGCGGCGAAGACCTCGGCGCGCTGCTTGTAATCGCGGAACATGTCGAGGCTGGCGCAAGCCGGCGAAAGCAGCACGACGTCGCCGCTGCGCGCCAGCTCGGCGGCGCGCCGCACGGCCTGCTCGAGCGACGCGCAATGCTCGAGCGCGCAGCAGCCTTCGAGCGCCGCGTGCAGCCGCTGCGCGTCGCGCCCGATCAGCAGCGCGCTGCGCACGCGGCCGCGCGCCGCCGCGGCCAGCGGTGCGAAATCCTGCCCCTTGCCGTCGCCGCCGGCGATCAGCACCACGCCGCGGTCCATGCCCTGCAGCGCAGCCACCGTGGCGCCGACGTTGGTGCCCTTGCTGTCGTCGATCCACTCGACGCCGTCGAGCACGCCCAGCGACTGCATGCGGTGCGGCTCGCCGCGCCAGTCGCGCAGCGCGTGCAGCATCGGCGCCAGCGGCGCGCCGGCGCTGCCGGCCAGCGCCAGCGCGGCCAGCGCGTTGGCCCAGTTGTGGCGGCCGCGGATGCGCAGCGCGTCGGCCGGCATCAGCACCTGCAGGCTCGGCGCTTCGGCCGCGGCGGGCGGTGCG
>JAJZHS010000381.1 GCA_021798395.1 Pseudomonadota bacterium | reverse complement strand
CGCCGCTGCCCGCGCTGGCGCTGCCCACGCCCTCGGGCCGTCCGCTGCGGCTGCAGGCGCTGCGCGGGGCGCCGGTGGTGATCAACCTCTGGGCGACCTGGTGTCCGCCGTGCCGGCGCGAGCTGCCGATGCTGGTCGACGCCGCGCGGCGCACGCACGATGTGCGCATCGTGCTGGTCGACCAAGGCGAGACGGCTGAGCAGGTGCAGGCGTACTTGCGCGGGGCCCGATTGCGTCCGCCGCTGCTCGCGATCGACCCCCACGGCGAACTGGCCGCGCGCTATCGCACGCCGGGATTGCCCACCACGCTGTTCTTCGCCGCCGATGGAACCCTGCAACGGATGTACGTCGGCGAAATGTCGGCGGCGACGTTGATCGAGGCGATCGGTACCTTGCGCGACACGGCGGGCGCGGCGCGATGACGCGCGCGCCCGCCGGCGTTTCGATGGTAGCCTTGCGTGCACGGCGCGAGGAGGATACGGCGATGACTTCAAACGCGGACCGGAGCGCCCCGGCGCGCTCGCTGTTCGATTTCAGCGTGCGCGATGCGGGTGGCGCAATGCGCAGCCTGGCGCAGTGGCGCGGCCAGGTGGCGCTTGTCGTCAACACGGCGAGCGCGTGCGGGTTCACGCCGCAGTACGCGGGCCTGCAGGCGCTGTACCACGCATACCGCGACCGCGGTTTCGTCGTGCTGGCGTTTCCGTGCAATCAGTTCGGCGGCCAGGAACCCGGAAGCGAGGACGCCATCGTGCGTTTCTGCAGCGTGCAATACGGTGTCGAATTCCCCGTCTTGGGCAAGATCCACGTCAACGGAGCGCAGACCGATCCACTGTGGCGCTGGCTCAAGGACGAGGCCAGCGGGGTGCTCGGTACCGAAGCGATCAAATGGAACTTCACCAAGTTCCTGGTCGGTCGCGAAGGCCAGGTGATCCGGCGCTACGCGCCGCAGACGCAGCCGGACGCGCTGCGCGCCGACATCGAGATGGCGCTCGACAACCCGGCCTGAAGCACGCCCCGCGCGCCTCAGCCGCGCAAGGCCTCGTCGACGAATTCGATCCAGTGCTGCACCGCAAGGGTGGTGCCGGCCTGCAGGTGCTGGATGCAGCCGATGTTGGCCGACAGCACGCGCTGCGGTGCGTCGGCCGTCAGGTTCTTGAGCTTGCGCGTGCGCAATTGCTTCGACAGCGCGCCCTGCAGCACGGAATAGGTTCCTGCCGAGCCGCAGCAAAGGTGGGCTTCGTCGGGCAGGCGGACATCGACGCCCAGCGCACCCAGCAGCGCCTCGACGCGTCCGCCCAGGCGCAGCCCGTGCTGCAGCGTGCACGGGCCGTGCCAGGCCACGCGTTGCGCCGGCAGCTTCGGCGCGAGCGCGGCGAGCCGCGCGGGGTCGATCAGCTCGATCGGGTCGCGCGTCAGCGCCGCCACGCGCGCGGCGCGATCGGCGTAGGCCGGGTCAGCGGCGAGCTCGCGCCCGTAGTCCTTGACCTGCACGCCACAGCCGGAGGCGTTGACGACGATGGCCTCGACGCTGCCGTCGGCGATCAGCGGCCACCAGGCGTCGATGTTGCGGCGCATGTCGGCCAACGCGCCTGCGTGGTCGGACAGGTGCTGGCGGATGGCGCCGCAGCAGCCGGCGCCCGCCGGGACGACGACCTGCACGCCGAGGGCGTCGAGCACGCGGGCGGTGGCGGCGTTGATGTTGGGCGCCATCGCCGGCTGCACGCAGCCGGCCAGCATCAGCACTCGGCGCGCGTGGGTGCGCTGCGGCCAGGCGCCGGCCGGTTTGGGCGACGCGAGCTTGTCCTGCAGCGACGCCGGGGCGAGCGCGCGCAGCGCGCGGCCGAGGCGCAGCAGCGGGCCGAACAGGGGCGACGACAGGCCCTCGCGCAGCAACCAGCGCTGCGCGCGCTGCGCCATCGGACGCTGCACCCGGGCCTCGACCACGCGGCGGCCGATGTCGACGAGCTGCGCGTAGCGCACGCCCGAGGGGCACGTGGTCTCGCAGCTGCGACAGGTCAGGCAGCGATCCAGGTGCAGCTGGGTGGCGCGCGTGGGTTGCGCACCCTCGAGCACCTGCTTGATCTGGTAGATGCGTCCGCGCGGGCCGTCGAGCTCGTCGCCGAGCAGCTGGTAGGTCGGGCAGGTCGCGGTGCAAAAGCCGCAGTGCACGCAAGCGCGCAGAATCGACTCGGCGACGCGGCCGTCGGCGCTGGCCGCGAACTCGGGGGTCAGACGGGTTTCCATGCGCGCGGCTTCAGTGGTGGCTGGGGAACAGTCGGGGGAACACCCCGTCGGGGTCGAACGCCCGCTTGACGCGGTCGTGCAGCCGTTCGAGCACCGGCGACGGAGGCGGCAGCACCGGAGTCGACAGGTCGCCTCCGCGCACGCGGACGGCCTGGCCGCCGGCCGCGGCCGCGGCCTCGCGCATCACCGCCGCGGGCAGCGCCGTTTTCAGCCAGCGCTGGGCGCCACCCCATTCGATCAGCAGCTCGCCCTGCAGCTTCAGCGGCGGCGTCGTCGGAGGCACGATCAGGCGCCACAGCGCCTCGCCGGCCGCGCCGGGCTGCGCCCAGGTCGGCGCGAACCACGGGTGGGTCTGTTCGCGCAGCTGCTGCCACAGGGCGCCGGCGTCGTCGTCGGCCAGGCGCTCGCCGCCCAGGCGTTGCACGGCGGCCTCGACCGCGGCGCGCGCG
>JAJZHS010000050.1 GCA_021798395.1 Pseudomonadota bacterium | reverse complement strand
GGTGACCGCCGGCCAGACCGTCGCGGCGGCCACCGAGTGCGCGCCGGCGCTGCGCGCGCGGGCCTGGTTCCTCGACTTCAACTCGGCCTCGCCCGGCGCCAAGCGACACGCTGCGGCGCGGGTCGAGGCGACCGGCGCCCGCTACGTCGAGGCCGCGGTGATGACCTCGGTGCCGCCGTACCGCAGCGCGGTGCCGATGCTGCTCGGCGGCGCGCACGCGCGCGCGCTCGCGCCGCTGCTGGCGCAGCTGGGCTGGCGCGCGCGCTTCCATGCCGAGGCGGTCGGCGTCGCCTCGGCGACCAAGATGTGCCGCAGCGTGATGATCAAGGGTCTGGAAGCGATGGTCATCGAGAGCTTCAGCGCGGCGCGTGCCTACGGCGTCGAGGACCAGGTGCTGGCGTCGCTGGCCGAGACCTTCCCGGGAATCGACTGGGAAAAGCAGGGCGCGTACTTCTTCCAGCGCGTCATCGAGCATGGCCGCCGGCGCAGCGAGGAGATGTTCGAGGTCGCGCGCACGGTGCAGGAAATCGGCCTGCGGCCGTGGTCGGCGCACGGCACCGCGCAACGACAGGCCTGGGTCGCCGGGCTGGCCGCACGCGGCGTGTTCGGCGCCCGCGGCACGCCGGAATTCGCGCGCAGCGCCGACTGGCGCACCGAGGCCGACCGCATGCTGGCGGCGCGCCCTTGCGAACGCGACGAGGACACCGACTGATGCATTTCGAGAAGACCCCCGGCTGGCTCGACTGGTACCAGGGACCGTCGACGCCGCGCTTCGCGCTGCCGCCCGGCAGCGTCGACGCGCATTGTCATGTGTTCGGTCCGGGCGCGCGATTCCCGTACGCGCCGGAGCGCAAGTACACGCCGTGCGACGCGTCGCGCGCGCAGCTGTTCGCGCTGCGCGACCATCTCGGTTTCGCGCGCAACGTCATCGTGCAGGCGACCTGCCACGGTGCCGACAACAGCGCGCTGGTCGACGCCCTGCGGAACTCCGGCGGGCGCGCGCGCGGCGTGGCCACGGTGCGTCGCGCCATCGGCGATGCCGAGCTGCAGCGGCTGCACGCCGCCGGCGTGCGCGGCGTGCGTTTCAACTTCGTCAAGCGCCTGGTCGACTGCACGCCGCGCGACGAACTGATGGACATCGCCGCGCGCATCGCCCCGCTGGGCTGGCACGTGGTGGTCTACTTCGAGGCCGCCGACCTGCCGGAATTGTGGGACTTCTTCTCCGCGCTGCCGACCACGGTGGTCGTCGACCACATGGGCCGGCCCGACGTGACGCGGCCGGTCGAAGGTCCGGAGTTCGCGTTGTTCGAGCGTTTCATGCGCGCGCACCCGAACGTCTGGTCGAAGGTCAGCTGTCCCGAGCGGCTGTCCAGGAGCGGTCCGCCGGCGCTCGACGGGCAGCGCGCCGCCTACCGCGACGTGGTGCCGTTCGCGCGCCATCTGGTCGAGACCTTCCCCGACCGCGTGCTGTGGGGCACCGACTGGCCGCACCCGAACCTGAAGGACCACATGCCCGACGACGGGCTGCTGGTCGACTTCATCCCGCACATCGCGCCGACGCTCGACTTGCAGCGCCGCCTGCTGGTGGACAATCCGATGCGGCTGTACTGGCCCGAGGAGGTGTGACATGGCGCTGGACAAACCGTACAAGGACATTCCCGGCACGACCATTTTCGACGCCGACATGTCGCGGCTGGGTTACCACCTGAACCAGTTCTGCATGTCGCTGATGAAGCCGGAGAACCGGGCGCGCTTCCAAGCCGACGAGCGCGCCTATCTCGACGAATGGCCGATGCGCGAGGAGCAGAAGCGCGCCGTGCTGGCGCGCGACCTGAACCGCTGCATCGCGCTGGGCGGCAACATCTATTTCCTGGCCAAGATCGGCGCCACCGACGGCCGCTCGTTCCAGCAGATGGCCGCCAGCATGACCGGCATGACCGAGGCCGAGTACCGCGACATGATGCTGCGCGGCGGCCGCCCGATCGACGGCAACCGCTACGTCGGCGAACGCAAGGAGACCCGCTGATGGCCTGCATCACCGCCAGCGTCTACACGTCGCACGTGCCGGCGATCGGCGCCGCGATCGACCTCGGCAAAACGCACGAGGACTACTGGAAGCCGGTGTTCGCCGGCTACGCCTTCGCGCAGCGGTGGCTGCGCGACAACCCGCCCGACGTCGTCTTCCTGGTCTACAACGACCACGCCACCGCGTTCAGCCTGGATCTGATTCCGACCTTCGCCATCGGCACCGGGGCCAGCTTCCAGCCGGCCGACGAAGGCTGGGGGCCGCGTCCGGTGCCGGTGGTCGAGGGCCATGCGGAACTCGCCGCGCACATCGCGCAGTCGGTGATCCAGCAGGACTTCGACCTGACCCTCGTCAACCGCATGGACGTCGATCACGGCCTGACCGTGCCGCTGTCGCTGATGTGCGGCCAGCCGCGGGCGTGGCCGTTCAAGGTCATTCCGTTCGCCGTCAACGTGGTGCAGTATCCGGTGCCGTCGGGCCGCCGCTGCTTCGCACTGGGCCAGGCGATCCGTCGCGCGGTCGAATCGTTCGACGCCGACCTGAAGGTGCAGGTCTGGGGCACCGGCGGCATGAGCCACCAGTTGCAGGGGCCGCGCGCCGGTCTGATCAACCGCGATTGGGACAACCGTTTCCTCGACCGCCTGATCGCCGAGCCGGCGGCGCTGGCCGAGGTGCCGCACATCGAGTACGTGCGCGAGGCCGGCTCCGAGGGCATCGAGCTGGTCATGTGGCTGATCGCGCGCGGCGCGATGGCCGACGTCGCCGGCGGCCCGGCGCCGCGCGTGGCGCACCGCTTCTACCACGTCCCGGCGTCGAACACCGCGGTCGGCCACCTGATCCTGGAGAACTCCCGATGAGCAAGACCATCCGCGTCGCGCTGGCCGGCGCCGGCGCCTTCGGCGTCAAGCACCTGGACGCCATGCGCGCCATCGACGGCGTCGAGGTCGTGTCGCTGATCGGGCGCGAACTGGCCAAGACGCAGGAAGTCGCCGACACGTACGGCATCGGCCACGTCTGCACCGAGCTCGACGACGCGCTGGCGCGTCCCGAGGTCGACGCGGTGATCCTGTGCACGCCCACGCAGATGCACGCGGCGCAGGCCATGGCCTGCCTGCGCGCCGGCAAGCACGTCGAGGTCGAGATCCCGATGGCCGACAGCCTGGCCGATGCGCAGGCGCTGGTTGCGCTGCAGCGCAGCAGCGGTCTGGTGGCGATGGCCGGGCACACCCGGCGCTTCAACCCCAGCCACCAATGGGTGCACCGGCGCATCGTCGCCGGCGAGCTGGCCGTGCAGCAGATGGACGTGCAGACGTATTTTTTCCGCCGCAGCAACACGAACGCGCTGGGCCAGCCGCGCAGCTGGACCGATCATCTGCTGTGGCACCACGCCGCGCACACCGTCGACCTGTTCGCCTTCCAGAGCGGTGGCGCCATCGTCGCGGCGAACGCGGTGCAGGGCCCGATCCACCCGCGGCTCGGAATCGCGATGGACATGAGCATCCAGCTCAAGAGCAGCACCGGCGCGATCTGCACGCTGTCGCTGTCGTTCAACAACGACGGGCCGCTGGGGACTTTCTTCCGCTACATCTGCGACCACGGCACCTACATCGCGCGTTACGACGACCTGATCGACGGCAAGGACAGCAGCATCGACGTCAGCGCGGTCGACGTGTCGATGAACGGCATCGAATTGCAGGACCGCGAATTCTTCGCCGCGATCCGCGAAGGCCGCGAGCCCAACGCCAGCGTCGCTTCGGTGCTGCCGTGCTACCGGGTGCTGGCCGACCTCGAGCGTCAGCTCGCCGCGCAGGGCTGACGGCCGCGCCCTAGGGGTTAAGCCTCATATCGAAACGTGATAGCTGTTAGCGCAATGGCCCTCTAGGAAGGAAGCCCGCCCGCCAACATAATCGTCCATGGAGGGACCTGATCGCACTGCCTCGGGGCGGCGCGCAATCCGAGGCCGGACGGCCCATATCGTGAGGAGGCAGACCATGCAGACCAGGGACAGGAAAACGCACCCCGCAGCCGACGCGCAGTCGCGCCGCGATTTCATCGCGCTGGTCGGCGCCGGCCTGGGCGCGGCGCTGCTGCCGCTCGGCACGGCGCACGCGGCGAACCTGCCGACGATCAAGATCGGCTTCATCAGCCCGCTGACCGGGCCGCTGGCCGGCTTCGGCGAGGCCGACCCCTTCGTGCTCGGGCTCACGCGCGCGAAGACCGCCGGCGGCGTCAAGCTCGGCGGCACGACATACGCGGTGCAGATCGTCTCGCGCGACACCCAGTCGGATCCGGCGCGCGCGGCGCAGATGGCCAATCAGCTGATCAACGACGACAAGATCGACCTCATGCTGACGACCTCGACCCCGGAGGTGGTCAATCCGGTGTCCGACGCCTGCGAGGCCGCCGGCGTGCCGTGCCTGTCGACGATCGTGCCGTGGGAGTCGTGGTACTTCGGTCGCGGCGGCAAGCCGGGGCAGCCGTCGCCGTTCAAGTGGACCTACCACTTCTGTTTCGGCACCGAGCAGTTCGCCGACATGTACTTGTCGAGCTGGAGCCACGTGCAGACCAACCGGAAGGTCGGCGTGCTCTATCCGAACGACGCCGACGGCAATGCGGTGCGCGCGCATCTTGCACCCTTGCTGGAAAAGGCCGGCTACACCATCGTCGACCCGGGCGCGTACCAGGACGGCACCACCGATTTCTCGAGTCAGATCGCCAGGTTCAAGTCGGCCGGCATCGAGGTCCTGACCGGCGTTCCGCTGCCGCCCGACTACATCACCTTCCTGCGCCAGGCCGCGCAGCAGGGATTGGCGCGGCAGCTGAAAATCAATTTCCCGGCCAAGTTCGGCCTGTTTCCCAGCGACATCGAGGCGCTGGGCGGCCTGGGCCTGCGCATCGGCTCGGGCGCGTACTGGTCGCCCGCGTATCCGTACGTGTCGCCGGTCACCGGGCTGGGCGGCGCCAGGCTGGCCGAAGCCTACACCAAAGCCACCGGACGGCAGTGGACGCAGCAACTGGGCGCGTCGATGTCGCTGATCGACGCCGGCTTCGCCGCGCTGGACCGCAGCGGCGCGCCGAAGGACAAGGCCGCGGTGGCCGAGGCGATGCGCGTGCTCGATGTGGTGACCACCGTCGGACGGGTGAACTTCCCGAAAGGTCCGGTTCCCAACGTCGCCACCACGGTGCTGATCGGCTCGCAGTGGGTTCCGGCCAGGTCGGGCCCGTTCAAGCTGGCGTATCCGACCATCGAGCACGCCGAGGACCCGAAGGTGCCGATCGAGGCCAAGCTGTTGCGGTATGCGTGATCGGGTGGGTGGCGCGGCGGCGCCGATCATCGCCGCCGCAGGCGTCGGCAAGTGCTTCGGCGCGCTCACCGTGCTCGACGGTGTCGACTTCAGCGTCGCGCGCGGCGAAGCGGTGGGCATCGTCGGTCCCAACGGGGCCGGCAAGACCACGCTGTTCAACGTGCTGTCGGGTGCGTTCCCGCCCAGCGCCGGCAGCGTGTCCTACGACGGGCGCGACGTCACCGCGCTGGGCGCGGCGCAGCGCTGCCGCCTCGGCGTGGCGCGGTCGCACCAGGTTCCGCGGCCGTTCGGCGGCATGACGGTGTTCGAGAACCTGCACGTCGCGGCGACCGTCGGCGGAGCCCTGCGCGGCCGCGCCGCGCACCGCGCGTGCCTCGATTCGCTCGAGCTGTGCGGCATGCTGCAGCTGGCCAACCGCCGCGCCGACACCCTGGGGCTGCTCGACCGCAAGCGTCTGGAAATGGCGCGCGCGCTGGCCACCGAGCCGCAGTTGCTGCTGCTCGACGAAATCGGCGGGGGCCTGAGCGACGGCGAGGCGGTCGAGCTGGTCGGCATCATTCGCCAGATCCTTTCCCGCGGCCTGACCGTCGTGTGGATCGAGCACATGGTGCACGTGCTGCTGCAGGTCGTTCTTCGGCTGGTGTGCATGGAGTCCGGACGCATCATCGCCGACGGCGACCCGAAACGGGTGATGCACGACGCGGCTGTGATCGAGGCGTATCTGGGGAGTGTGTCGTCATGACCGTACGGGGCGAACCGGCGAATTTGCTGCAGGTCGACGCGCTGGAGGCGCGGCACGGGTTGCTCCAGGCGGTGCGCGCGGTGTCGTTCAGCTGCGCGCCCGGCGACGTGATCGCGCTGGTCGGCGCCAACGGCGCCGGCAAGACCACGCTGTTGCGCGCGATTGCCGGTGCGCATCCGCTGGCCGCCGGCCGGGTGCTGTTCGACGGCGCCGACGTCACCCGGCTGCGCGCGCCGCAGCGGGTGCGCCTGGGCATCGCCATGGTGCCCGAAGGGCGGCGCCTGTTCGGCGGCATGAGCGTCGAGGAGAACCTGCGCGTGGCGGCCACCTACGCCCGTCCGGGTCCGTGGGGCGTCGACAGCGTGCTCGCTGCGTTCCCGCAGCTGCGCCCCAAGCTCAAGGCGCTGGCCGGGACGCTGTCGGGCGGCCAGCAGCAGGCCACCGCGATCGCGCGCGCGCTGATGACCAACCCGCGGCTGCTGCTGCTCGACGAGGTCTCTCTGGGGCTGTCGCCGATCGCCGTCGACCAGGTCTACCAGTCGCTGCAGGCGCTGCTCGGCCAGGGCACCACCATCGTGCTGGTCGAACAGGACCTGACCCGCGCCATGCACTTCTCGCGTCGCGTCCTGTGCATGCTCGAGGGCGGCATCGCGCTGCAGGGCGAGCGCGACGCGCTCAGCCGCGCGCAGATCATGGACGCGTATTTCGGCCTCGCGCGCGCTGGCGCGTCTGCGGAGCACTGAGCGCATGAACGTGTTGAACCAGATCATCCAGGGCACCCTGCTCGGCGGCTACTACGCCATGCTGGCCAGCGGACTGTCGTTCCTGTTCGGCGTCATGCGCATCGTCAACCTGGCGCACGGCAGCCTGGTCGTGCTCGCCGCGTATCTGATCCTGACGCTGGCCAACGCCTTCGGCTGGAACGTGGGCTGGGCGCTGCTGGCGACGATGCCGATCATGGCCGTGCTCGGCTGGCTGCTGAACCGGTTGCTGCTGCAACGCAGCATGCGGGGCGGCGCGCTGATTCCGATTCTGGCCACGTTCGGTCTGTCGATCGTGCTCGACAACCTGCTGTTCGAGCGCTTCGGCGCCGACACCCGCTCGCTGGCGGCGAACATCGGCGGGCTTGCTTACGACAGCTGGCAGGTCGTCGGCAATCTGTACGTCTCGCAACTCGACGCGTTGACGCTCGGCTGTGCGCTGCTGGTGCTCGGCGGGCTGCACCTGGTGCTCGCACGCACAGCGGTCGGCCGCGCCATTCGCGCCACCGCCGAGGATCCGGATGCCGTCGACCTGATCGGCATCGACGCCCGCACGGTGTACTCGGCGGCGGCGGCGATCGCGCTGGCGCTGATCAGCGTGGCCGGCCTGTTCCTCGGCATGCGCGCGTCGTTCACGCCTTACTCGGGAGACGTCCAGCTGATTTTCGCGTTCGAGACCGTGGTCATCGGAGGCGTCGGTTCGTTGTGGGGCACGCTGCTCGGTGGCGTGGTGCTCGGCGTGGCGCAGAGCCTGGGCGCGCTCGTCAGCCCGCTGGGCTTCCTGATCGGCGGCCACGTGGTGTTTCTCGCCATCCTGCTCCTGCGCCTGTACGCAGGGCATTTCAAACAGCTTTTGGCTGCCCGGCGCCCGCGCGCGGCGGCTGCCGGGGGGGCTCGGGCATGAGTGCAGCGGCGACGCGCGTCGGCGACATCGCGATCCAGCGCTGGACGCCGCTGGCGATCGGCTTCGCGGTGCTGTTCGCGCTTTTCGCAGTGCTGCTGGCGTGCGGTCCGCTGGTGCTGTCGGCGCAGTACCAGGACCGCATGACCACGCTGTTCATCTACGTGCTGCTGGCCGCGATGTGGAACGCGCTGGCAGGCTACGGCGGCCTGGTGTCGATCGGCCAGCAGGCGTTCTTCGGGCTCGGCGCCTATATGCTGGTGCGGCTGTCGGCGGCCGGAGTCGAGATGTACCTGGCGATTGCGCTGGCGGCGCTGGTCGTCGGCCTGCTGTCGATCCCGATGGGGCAGCTGATGCTCAAGCTCAACGGCGGGGAGTTCGCCATCGGCATGTGGGTGCTGGCCGAACTGCTGCACCTGGTCGTGACCCTCGATCCGCTGGTGCAGGGCGAGACGGGAACCTCGCTGCTTGGGGTCGACGCATTCGCGCCCGCGGTGCGCCGTGCCGACACCTACTGGATGGCGCTGGCGCTGATGTCGGTGCTGCTGCTGGCTCTGTTCTTCCTGCTGCGCAGTCGCGTCGGCGCGTCGCTGCAGGCGGTGCGCGACGACGAGACCGCCGCGGCGTCGATCGGCGTCAACGTGCTGCGCAGCAAGCACGTGTTGTTCGCCGTATCGGCGTTGGGTTGCGCGGCAGGCGGGGCGCTGTGGCTGGCCACCTCGATCAGCTTCCAGCCGGCGAGCTTCTTCAGCCCGCAGTGGACCGCGTTGATGCTGTTCATGACCATCGTCGGCGGCCTTGGTACGTTCGAGGGGCCGGTCATCGGTGCCGTGGTGTTCTTCGCCGCCGAAACCTGGTTCGGTTCCAGCGGCGTGGCCTACCTGATCGGGCTGGGGCTGCTCGCGATCGGTTTCGCGCTGGTCTTCCCGCGCGGCATCTGGGGCGCGCTGGAGGCGCGCATGACGACGCGGCTGATCCCGATCGGCTATCAGGTGCGGTTGCCCAAGGCGCTGCGCCGCGGCAGCGCGTCGCGTTGAGGTCGACGAAGGAATGGCATGATGCCTGCGGAACAACGCGCGCTGGCCGCGATTCCGGGCGACCGCTGCGCCGTCGGCGCGGTGGTCGGTGCCCTGCGTCAGACCGTCGAGGACGCCGCCGCGGCGGCGTGACTACAGCAGGGGGCGCACCTCGGCAGCCGCGTCGAGCAGCATCGGCAGCAGTTCGCGCACCATGCCGGCGGCCGCCAGCCGGCCCTGCGACGCGACCACGTTGACCGCGGCCACGACGCGCCCGCGCGCGTCGCGCAGCGGCACGGCCAGCGCGTGCACGCCGAGTTCGTGGCTGTCGCTGGCCAGGCACCAGTCGTTGCGTCGCACCTGTTCGATCAGGGCGCGGAAGGCGCGCGGCTCGGTCACCGTCAGCGGTGTCAGCCGCGCCAGCTGCCGTCCTTTCAGCCACGCGTTGAAACGCGCCCGCGGCAGCGCCGCGAGCAGCACGCGCCCGGTCGAAGTGGCGTGCGCCGGCAGGCGCGCGCCCAGATGCAGGCCGTAGGCGATGACGCGCCCGCTGCCGCCGACGGCGGCGCGGTCGTTGCCGCTGCGCGCGACGATGACGACCTCGGCGCCGTCGAGCACCACGCCGGAGAACGACTGCTGCGCGGCCACCGCGAGGCGGTCGAGCGTGGGCTGCAGGATCCGCGGCAGCCGCGCCGAAGCCAGGTAGCTGCCCGAGAAGCGCAGCACTTTGCTCGACAGCCAGTACCAGTTGCCGTCGGTCTCCAGGTAGCCGAGGTGGGCCAGCGTCAGCAGGTGGCGGCGCGCGGCCGCGCGCGTCAGCCCTGCGCGCTCGGCGGTCAGCGTGGCGTTCAGCCGCTGACGCTCGGTGTCGAAGCTTTCGAGCACGGCCAGGCCCTTGGCCATGCCGGCGATGAAGTCGGCTTTCGCAATGTCCAACGCGGTGCTGTCGAAGTCGAGGAATTGCGCGATGATCGCACAAACGGTGCAAGGATCGCGCAGAAGGGCCAAGGAAGTTCCGACAAAAAGGTGGATATATTCTAGATTTGCATCAGGCCAGAACATTATTCAGAGGGGACTCGATGCGAACCCAGGTTGCGATCATCGGTGCCGGCCCGGCGGGGCTTCTGCTCGGCCAGCTGCTGCACAAGGCCGGAATCGACGCGGTGATTCTCGAGCGGCAGACCGCAGACCACGTGTTGTCGCGGATCCGTGCCGGGATCCTCGAACAGGTCTGCATCGATCTGCTCGACGAGGCCGGGGTCGGCGAACGCATGCACCGCGAGGGCCTGACCCACGAAGGCTTCGAGCTGTTGATCGACGGCCGGCGGCACCGCGTCGACATGGCCGCGCTGACCGGCGGCAAGACGGTGATGGTCTATGGCCAGACCGAGCTGACGCGCGACCTGATGGATGCGCGCGCGGCCGCCGGGCTGCCCACCGTGTACCAGGCGGGCGACGTCGCGGTGCACGACTTCGACACCGCGCAGCCGCGCGTGCACTACACCCGGGACGGACAGCGGCACGAGGTCGTCTGCGACTTCGTCGCCGGTTGCGACGGCTTCCACGGCGTGTGCCGGGCAAGCGTGCCGCGCGCGCGCGTCACCGAGTTCGAGAAGGTCTATCCCTTCGGCTGGCTTGGGCTGCTGGCGGATACGCCGCCGGTGAACGACGAGCTGATCTATGTGAACAGCGCGCGCGGCTTCGCGCTGTGTTCGCAGCGCAGCCACACGCGCAGCCGCTACTACCTGCAGGTTCCGCTGACCGATCGAGTCGACAGCTGGAGCGACGACGCGTTCTGGGCCGAACTGCGTCTGCGGCTCGACGACGAAGCCAACGCGCGGCTGGTCACCGGAGCCTCGCTGGAAAAGAGCATCGCGCCGCTGCGCAGTTTCGTCACCGAGCCGCTTCGCTTCGGGCGGATGTTCCTCGCCGGCGACGCCGGGCACATCGTGCCGCCGACCGGTGCCAAGGGGCTGAACCTGGCCGCCACCGACGTCAAGTACCTGGCCGGCGCGTTGATCGAGTACTACCAGGAGCGCAGCGAGGCTGGAATCGACGGCTATTCGGCGCGCTGCCTCAAGCGCATCTGGCGTGGCGAGCGTTTCTCATGGTGGTTCACCCACCTGATGCACCATTTCCCGGAGGACGGCGCGATCGGCGAGCGCTTCCAGCAGGCCGAACTCGACTACCTGCTGCATTCGGAATCCGGCCTGCGCACCATCGCCGAGAATTATGTCGGGCTGCCGCTGGACTTCGTGGCATGAGAGCGCCCCCAGGGCCGGGCTGCGCCCAGCCCGCCCCCCGTGGGGGTCGAGAAAACTTGGGGCGGCCCTGCGTTTTCTCAAGAGCAGGGTAAGCCCGCGCGCGG
>JAJZHS010000380.1 GCA_021798395.1 Pseudomonadota bacterium | reverse complement strand
GCACGTCGGGGTCGCGGCGCAGCGCGCCGCGGTAGCCGGCCTCGCGCGCCAGGCGCTGCGCCTCCTCGGCGTCGTGGGCGACGAACAGTTCGCCGCCGTCGCCGTACCAGGCCGGGATCTGGTGGCCCCACCAGAGCTGCCGCGAAATGCACCAGTCCTGGATGTTGTTCATCCACTGGTCGTAGGTGTTGACCCAGTTCTCGGGAACGAACTTGACCTGGCCGCTTTGCACGGCGTCGATCGCCTTGCCGGCGATCGACCGCCCGTCGGCGCCGGGCTTGCGCGTGGCGACGAACCACTGATCGGTCAGCATCGGCTCGACGACCTGCCCGGTGCGGGTGCAGCGCGGCACCATCAGCTTGTGCGGCTTGACCTCGACCAGCAGTCCGGCGGCGTCGAAATCGGCGACGACGCGGCGCCGCGCCTCGAAGCGGTCGAGGCCGCGGTACGCTTCGGGAACGGCGTCGTTCATCCGCGCGTCCAGCGTCAGCACCGGCAGCAGCGGCAGCGCGTGGCGCTGGCCGACCGCGTAGTCGTTGAAGTCGTGCGCCGGAGTGACCTTGACCACGCCGGTGCCGAAGGCCGGGTCGACGTGTTCGTCGGCGATGACCGGCACCAGCCTGTCGCACAGCGGCAGCCGCACCTGGCGGCCGATCAGGTCGCGGTAGCGCGCGTCGTCCGGGTGCACCATGACCGCGGTGTCGCCGAGCATGGTCTCGGGCCGCGTCGTCGCCACCACCACCGAGCCGCTGCCGTCGGCCAGCGGATAGCGCAGGTGCCACAGCGCGCCGTCCTCCTCGACGCTCTCGACTTCCAGGTCGCTGACCGCGCTGCGCAGCACCGGGTCCCAGTTCACCAGCCGCTTGCCGCGGTAGATCAGCCCTTCGCGGTACAGCCGCACGAAGGTGTCGACGACGACGCGCGAGAGCTTGTCGTCCATGGTGAAGTATTCGTGGCCCCAGCTGACCGACGCGCCCATGCGCCGCATCTGCCGCGTGATGGTGTCGCCCGAGCGCTGCTTCCAGTCCCACACGCGGTCGACGAAGGCGTCGCGGCCGAGCGCGTGGCGATCCTCGCCGGCCTGCTGCAGCTGGCGTTCGACGACGATCTGGGTGGCGATTCCGGCGTGGTCGGTGCCCGGCACCCACAGGGTATTGTCGCCGCGCATGCGGTGCCAGCGCGCCAGCGCGTCCATCACCGTCTGGTTGAAGGCGTGGCCCATGTGCAGCGTTCCGGTGACGTTCGGCGGCGGCAGTTGCACGCAAAACGATGCGCGCTGCGCGTCCAGGGTCGGCTCGGCGTAGCCCTGGCGTTCCCAGAACGCGCTCCAGCGCGCTTCGATGTCGGCGGGTTCGAAGGATTTGGCGAGTTCGGTCATGGTCGGGACGGCATGGGCCGCGGCGGCGGCGCGAAAGGCTTGCGCGGGCGCGGCAAAAGACGTTCATTGTAGGCGTCGCAGTGCGCCGCCCGCAGCGCAAAACCTACAATGCGGAGATGGCAGACCTGCTCGCGAACCTCAACCCCGAACAGCTCGCGGCGGTCACGCTGCCGGCCGACAACGCGCTGATCCTGGCCGGCGCAGGAAGCGGCAAGACGCGGGTGCTGACCACCCGCATCGCCTGGCTGATTTCCAGCGGCCAGGCGTCTGCGGGCGCCATCCTCGCCGTGACCTTCACCAACAAGGCGGCGAAGGAAATGCTCGCCCGGCTGGGCGCGCTGCTTCCGCTGCCGCTGCGCGGCATGTGGATCGGCACCTTCCACGGCCTGTGCAACCGGTTCCTGCGCGCGCACTGGAAGGCCGCCGCGCTGCCGCAGACCTTCCAGATCCTCGACACCCAGGACCAGCTCTCGGCCGTCAAGCGGCTGCTCAAGGGGCTGAACGTCGACGAGCAGCGCGCACCGGCGAAGCAGGTGCAGTGGTTCATCAACGCGCAGAAGGAGCAGGGGCTGCGCGCCCGCGACTGCGCGGTGCGCGACGCGCACAGCCGGCTGTATGCCGAACTGTACGCGGCGTACGAGTCGCAGTGCCAGCGCGAGGGCGTGGTCGATTTCGCCGAGCTGCTGCTGCGCAGCTACGAGGTGCTGCGCGACCACGCCGACATTCGCGCCCACTACCGCGCGCGCTTCCGCCACATCCTGGTCGACGAGTTCCAGGACACCAACCGGCTGCAGTACCGCTGGCTGAAGCTGCTCGCCGGGCCCGACGAGCCGCAGCCGGCGGCCGTGCTCGCGGTCGGCGACGACGACCAGAGCATCTACGCCTTCCGCGGCGCCAACGTCGGCAACATGGACGACTTCCAGCGCGAGTTCAACGTCCGCCACCTGATCAAGCTCGAGCGCAACTACCGCTCGCACGCGCACATTCTCGACACCGCGAATTACCTGATCGCGCACAACAGCCGGCGCCTGGGCAAGACGCTGCGCACCGACGCCGGAAGCGGCGAGCCGGTGCGGGTGATCGAGCAGCCCAGCGACCAGCACGAGGCGCTGTGGCTGGTCGAGGAGATCAGGCTGCTGCTGCGCGACGGCTACGCGCGCGACCAGATCGCGGTGCTGTACCGCGCCAACGCGCAGTCGCGGGCGATCGAGAGCGCGCTGTTCAACGCCGCGATCCCGTACAAGGTCTACGGCGGCATGCGGTTTTTCGAGCGCGCCGAAATCAAGCACGCGCTGGCCTACTTGCGGCTGCTGCACAACCC
>JAJZHS010000049.1 GCA_021798395.1 Pseudomonadota bacterium | reverse complement strand
GTGGTCGAGCGCCAGCAGCGCGCAATCGGCCAGTTCCAGGATGTGCGCGGTCTTGCCGCCGGGCGCGGCGCAGGCGTCGAGCACGCGCATGCCGGGGCGTGCATCGAGCAGCGCGGCGGCGCGCTGCGCGGCGCAGTCCTGCACGCTGAAGGCGCCGGAGTCGAAGCCGGGGAGGTGCTGCACCGGCACCGCGCGGTGCAGCACCAGCGCCTGCGGCAGCGCGTCCGGGGCGTCGGCGTCGAGCCCCTGCGCGCGCAGCAGCGCCAGGTAGGCGTCGCGCGTTCCCCAGCGCGCGTTGACGCGGATGCTCAGCGGCGGGCGCTGCTGCGCCTGCTCGAGGATCGCGCTCCAGTCCGCCGGGTAGGCGGCGCGCAACCGATCGATCCACCAGCGCGGGTGGTTCCAGCGCGCTTCGTCGTCGGCGAGCGCCTGCGGCAACAGGGTGTCGGCGTGCTGCAGCAGCCGGCGCAGCAGCGCGTTGACCAGACCGCGCGCGGCGCGGGTTCCCGGGTGCAGCGCGCACGCCTGCACCGCCTCGGAAACCAGGGTGTGCGCCGGATACGCAGGCTCGGGCGCGCTCAGCAGCGCGATCGCCACCAGCAGCAGGTGGTCGAGCGCGGCCGGCTTGAGCCGCTTCGGGTGCAGCGCGTCGCGCAGCGCGCGCGCGCGACCGAGTCCGCGCAAGGCGTCGAAGCTCAGCGCCTGCGCGGCGCCGCGCGCGGCCGCGTCCATGCCCGCGCTCAGCCGCGGCAGCGCGCTGGCCAGCGATTCGCCCTGCAGCACGCAGCCGACCAGGTCGGCCGCCGCGCGCAGGTCGCGATGCAGGGCGCGGCGCGCGCTCTGCGTCACGGGCAGATGTAGGCGTAACCGTCGCGGAACTGCAGGTTCGCGACCTCGGCCACTCCCGACGGCACGACGTTGGCGTCGAGCAGGACCTTGTCGGGCGAGACGCCGCGGCTGCGCAGGGTGTTGTTGCACGCGCGAAACGAAACGCCGCGCCCGGCGAGGTCGCCGACATTGCCGGCGAAGTCGGCGCCGTGGGCGTCCTTCGCGCCCTCGAGCATGAACGCGATGCCGTCGCCGTTGCCGACGACGACGATGGTCACGCCGGGGTCGGCGGCCAGGTGGTTGCGCACATTGCCCAGGCAGCGCGAAGCCTGCGCCAGTCCCTGGGTGACGTGGTAGACGACGCGCACCGGCCCGCCTTGCCCGCCGGCGGCCTCGGCGGGCGAGACCATCGCCAGGCCGGCGGCGGCCGACGCCAGCAGCGCCGTGCGGCGCGGGTTCGCGGTGTTGCTCATCGGGCGTCCTCCTGCGACGGGTTCACGGCTTGATGTAGTACCAGCCCAGCGACTGCAGCCGCACCAGCTCGTAGACCCCGGCCGGGACCAGGGTGGCTTCGAGCACCACGTCGCTGGTCGGAATCTTGAGGAAGGTCAGGGTGTTGCGGCAGGCCTTGAACTCCACGCCCTGGTTGGCCAGGTCGCCGATCATGCCCGAAAACAGCGCACCGGTCGGCGTCTTGGTGCCGTTGAGCAGGAAGCGGATCGCACGACTGTAGCCGACCACGGTGAATTTGAGCTTGGGGTCGAGCTGCAGCACGTTCTGGATGTTGACCAGGCCCTCGTACGCCTGATCGATCCCGTCGCTGAGCTGCATCGCGATCCTCCACGGCTCGGACGAGATCGGCTTGCCGGCCACCGGCCCGAGCCCCTGCGCGTGCGCCACGCCGAGTCCGGCCAGGCCGGCGCCGAGCAGCTTGAGTCGATCGCGTTCCGGCATGCGGCGTCCTCGTTGGCGGGCGGGTCAGCGACGCAGCTCGCCGTCGCCGAGCACCACCCATTTCTGGCTGGTGAGTCCCTCGAGCCCGACCGGGCCGCGGGCGTGGAACTTGTCGGTCGAGATGCCGATCTCGGCGCCGAGGCCGAATTCGAAACCGTCGGAAAAGCGCGTCGACGCGTTGACCATCACGCTGGCCGAGTCGACTTCGCGCAGGAAACG
Source organism: Pseudomonadota bacterium (assembly GCA_021798395.1). Lineage (GTDB taxonomy): Bacteria > Pseudomonadota > Gammaproteobacteria > Burkholderiales > Burkholderiaceae_C > Thiomonas_A. Next base: position 9,169 of record JAJZHS010000049.1, on the reverse strand, counting down.
CATGGCGTGGCGGTGGTCGTTGGTGACGATCGCGTCGGTATGGCCCGAGCCGTACCGGTTGATGTGCGCAATCGCCGCGTCGAGGCCGTCGACCACCTTGACCGAGATGATCGGCGCCAGGTATTCGGTGCTCCAGTCGTCTTCGCTGGCGTCGGCCAGTCGCGCGCCGGTCACCGGCTCGAGCAGCGCGCGGGCGCGCGCGCAGCAGCGCATTTCGACGCCCTTGGCGGCGAACACCGCGCCGATGCGCGGCAGGAACGCGGCCGCCGCGGCGGCGTCCACGAGCAGCGACTCGGCGGCGTTGCACGGACTGTAGCGCTGGGTCTTCGCGTTGTCGGTCACCGCCACCGCCATGTCCAGGTCGCAGCCGCCGTCGACGTAGACGTGGCAGTTGCCGTCGAGGTGCTTGATCACCGGCACGCGGGCCTCGGCGGCGATGCGCGCGATCAGGCTCTTGCCGCCGCGCGGAATGACCACGTCGACGTATTCGGGCAGCGTGATCAGCGCGCCGACCGCGGCGCGGTCGGTGGTCGGGATCAGTTGCACCGCGTCGGCCGGCAGCTGCGCCTGCTGCAGCGCTCCGGCGACCAGCGCGGCCAGTGCGCGGTTGCTGTGGATGGCCTCGGATCCGCCGCGCAGGATCACCGCGTTGCCCGACTTGATCGCCAGACTGGCGGCCTCGATGGTCACGTTCGGGCGGCTTTCGTAGATCATGCCGAACACGCCCAGCGGCACGCGCATGCGGCCGACCGCGATTCCGCTGGGGCGCCGGCGCAGATCGTCGACGGCGCCGATCGGGTCGGGAAGCGCGGCGACCTGCTCGCAGCTGGCCGCCATTTGCGCCACCACGGCGTCGCTCAGCCGCAGGCGGTCGATGAACGCCGCGTCGAGCCCCGCTTCGCGCGCGGCGTCGAGGTCGAGCGCGTTGGCCGCGCGCAACGCGCCGGATCCGGCCCGGATGGCCTCGGCCAGCGCGTGCAACGCGGCGTTTTTCGATGCGGTGCTGGCGCTGGCCATGCGGCGCGACGCGGCGCGTGCGCGGCGGCCGAGATCGGCGACGAGTTCAGGGGTGGTGGACATGGGCTGAAATCCGGTCGGACCGCCCATTGTCGCAAACTGTCGCGGTTCGTGGTTGACGTCACCAGCTTGCTTCGCGCTCCGGCGTCGAGCTGATCTGGTGGATCGCCAGGTCGGCGCCCTCGAACTCGGCTTCGGCGTCGAGCCGGATTCCCAGCGTGACCTTCAGCAGACCGTAGACCGCGAAACCGCCGAGCAGCGCCCAGGCGATCGCCGCCGCGGTGCCGGCGAGCTGGCCGACGAAGCTGACGCCGCCCAGGCCGCCCAGCGCGGTCTGGCCGAAAATGCCGGCGGCCACGCCGCCCCACGCTCCGCACAGCCCGTGCAGCGGCCACACGCCGAGCACGTCGTCGACCCGCAGGCGGTTCTGCGTCAAGGTGAACATCCAGACGAACAGCGCGCCCGCGATCGCTCCTGTGGCCAACGCACCCAGCGGGTGCATGATGTCCGAACCGGCGCACACCGCGACGAGTCCGGCAAGCGGGCCGTTGTGCACGAAACCGGGGTCGTTGCGGCCGACGACCAGCGCCGCCAGGGTGCCGCCGACCATCGCCATCAGCGAATTGACCGCGACCAGCCCGGAGATCTTGCCGATGGTCTGCGCGCTCATCACGTTGAAGCCGAACCAGCCCACGACCAGGATCCACGCCCCCAGCGCCAGGAATGGAATGCTCGACGGCGGATGCGGGTTGACGCGGCCGTCGCGGTAGCGGCCGCGCCGCGCGCCGAGCAGCAGCACCGCCGGCAGCGCGATCCAGCCGCCCATGGCGTGCACCACCACCGAGCCGGCGAAATCGTGGAACGGCACTCCGAACTGGTGCTGGAACATCGCCTGCACGCCGAAGCGGTTGCCCCAGATCGCGCCTTCGAACAGCGGGTAGACGACGCCGACGATCAGCGCAGTGGCGATCAGCTGCGGATAGAAGCGCGCGCGCTCGGCGATGCCGCCCGAGATGATCGCCGGCACCGCGGCGGCGAAGGTCAGCAGAAAGAAAAAGCGGGTCAGGCCGTAGCCCTGGTCCAGGTTCAGCTGCGCCGCCGGCGCCAGCAGGCTGACGCCGTAGGCGATGCCGTAGCCGACAAAGTAGTAGGCCAGGGTGGCGACCGAGAAATCGGTCAGGATTTTCACCAGGGCGTTGACCTGGTTCTTGCGTCGCACGGTACCGAGTTCGAGGAAGGCGAATCCGGCGTGCATGAACAGCACCAGGATCGCGCCGAGGAGAATGAACAGGACGTCGCTGCTTTGTCGCAGGGCTTGGGCATGCATCGGGGGGACTCCGCAATAGCCCATGTGCACCATGGGCGGGATGGAACGCCCCACCTTGAAGCAATAAACGTTCCAAAAACGTGCGTTGCGGGAGCGTACTGTTCCGACGCCGGACGAGATTGGGTCATGCGCACCAAAACGAGGCGTTGCGCACGGTCAACGTGCGCCGCCGCGCCGCATCGTCCCGTTTTTGGTGCGGACGCGCAATGGACTACCCTGCCGCCATGGACGCCTCGCGCAAACCCGCCGCCGCCGCGCTGCTGGCTCTGACCCTGATCTGGAGCGCCAACTGGATCGTCATGAAACTGGCGATGGCCGATTGCGGCCCGTTCACGTTTTCGCTGCTGCGCTATGCCGGCGCCACCGCGCTGCTGTTCGCGCTGCTGGCGCAGCGCGGCGAATCGCTGGCGCCGCCTCCGCTGGTCCCCACCGCGCTCATCGGGCTGACGCAGACCGCAGGGTTCACCGCGCTGGCGCAATGGGCGCTGGTGCGCGGCGGCGCCGGCAAGACCGCGCTGCTGGTCTATACGATGCCGTTCTGGACCGTGTTGCTGGCGCGGCTGGTGCTGCGCGAGCGGCTGGGCGCAGCGCAGCGGGCCAGCCTGCTCGCCGCGGCCGCGGGGCTGCTGCTGATCCTGCAGCCGTGGTCGGCCGGTTTGCAACTGCGCAGTTCGCTGCCGGCCATCGGCGCCGGCGTGAGCTGGGCGCTGGCGACGGTGATCGCCAAGCGGCTGTTCGCGCGCCAGCCCGTCTCGGCGCTGCGCCTGAGCGCATGGCAGATGCTGCTGGGCACGGTGTGGCTGGTGCCGCTCGCGCTGTGGGTGCACCAGCGCGCCCTGCACTGGAGCGCCGGCCTGGTCGCGGCGCTGCTGTACAACGTGGTGCTGGCGTCCGGGCTGGCGTGGACGCTGTGGCAGTTCGTCGTGCAGCGCCTTCCTGCCGGAATCGCCGGATTGTCGAGCCTGGCGGTCCCGCTCACCGGGGTGCTGCTGGCGTGGGCGCTGCTCGGCGAGCGCCCGAACGCTCTGGAGGGCGCCGGAATCGTCGTGCTCGGCTTCGCGCTGGCGCTGCTGCTGCGCGCGCGGCGCGGATGAGGCGCGCCCAGGCCCGCTCAGGCGCGCATCAAGGTGGTCTTGCCGAACAGGCTGCAGACCAGGTCGACGGCCAGCTCGGCGCTGCGGTTGTGCTCATCGCGCGCCGGGTTCAGCTCGACGATGTCCAGCGACCCCAGGCGGCCGCAGTCGGCGATCATTTCCATGCACAGCTGGGCCTCGCGGTAGCCGGGGCCTCCGCGCACCGGAGTGGCCACGCCGGGGGCGATATCGGGATCGAGGAAGTCGATGTCGAAGCTCAGGTGCAGGTGGGTCCCGGAGTCGACCCCGCTGAGCGCCTGCAGCATGGTGCGGCGCATGCCGTGCTCGTCGATGTAGCGCATGTCGAACACTTCGAGCCCGGCGTCGTGGACCAGGCGCTTTTCCTGGGCGTCGACGCTGCGCACGCCGATCTGCCGCACCCAGCGCGGGTCGATCGCCGCCTCGCCGGAGGTCAGCACGGGCGGGCCGAGGCCGCACAGGCACGCCAGCGGCATGCCGTGCAGATTGCCGGTGGGCGTGATCTGCGCGGTGTTGAAGTCGGCGTGCGCGTCGAGCCACAGCACGCGCAGCCGCAGGCCCCGATCCCGGCAGTGCGCGGCCGCCGCGCCGATGGAGCCGATCGCCAGGCTGTGGTCGCCGCCGAGCAGCAGCGGAAGCCGGCCGGCGTGCAACGCGGCGCCGACCGCGGCGCGCACCGCGCGGTTCCACGCCGCGACTTCGTCCAGATGCCGCCAGCCGTCGCGCGGCGCCTGCCACGGGTTGGCCGGACCGCTCAGGTCGGCGGCGTCGTCGACGGTGTGGCCGAGCCCGCGCAGGGCTTCGGCCAGCCCGGCCACGCGCAGCGCCTGCGGCCCCATCGAGGCGCCGCGGACGCCGGCGCCGACATCGGTCGGCGCTCCGATCAGCCGGACGTGGTGCGCGCTCACGCCACCGGATCCGCGGCAAGCTCGGCGTCGAGCCCGAATTCGTGGCGCAGCAGTTCCCAGGCCTGTTCGGCGGTCTCGACGAAGTGGAACAGCGCGACGTCCTGGGACGCGATCATGCCGGTCTGCACCAGGTGGTCGAAGTTGATCAGCGAGGTCCAGAAATCGCGGTCGAAAAGCAGGATGGGGCGCTTGCGCACCTTGCCGGTCTGCGTCAGGGTCAGCACCTCGAACAGCTCATCGAGGGTTCCGAAGCCTCCGGGGAAGCACACCAGGGCGATCGAGCGCATCAGGAAATGCATTTTGCGCATCGCGAAATAGTGGAACTGGAAGCAGAGCTCAGGCGTGATGTACGGATTCGGTTGTTCTTCATGCGGCAGCACGATGTTCAGGCCGACGCTCTTGCCGCCGACGTCGTGGGCGCCGCGGTTCCCGGCCTCCATGATCCCGGGGCCGCCTCCGGTGACGACCATGATCGGCGGCTCCAGCTGCGCCGAGTCGCGCGTCACCAGCGCGGCGAAGCGACGCGCTTCGTCGTAGTGGCGCGACAGCGCCACCGCGTTGCGCGCGCGCGCCAGCAGCTGCGGGTCGTCGGCTTCCTCGGCTTCGCGCAGCATCCGGCGCGCGTCTTCCGGCGGCTTGATCCGCGCGCTGCCGAAAATCACCACGGTGGCTTCGACTCCGTGCTCGCGCTGCACCATCTCGGGCTTGAGCAGCTCGAGCTGGACGCGAACCGGGCGCAGGTCTTCCTGCAGCAGGAACGCGGTGTCGGTGAAGGCCAGGCGGTAGCTGCTTTCCGGGCCCGCGTAGCGCGACGGCGACTTGAATTTGGAGGCCTCTTCCTGCGCCGACGGGAAGTTGCGTGCTTTCAGCGGTTGCTTGCGGTGGTGTCTGCTCATTCCGGCAAGCTTAGCGCGCGGGCGCTGCGGCGCGCGTAAATCCCGTCGTGCAGCGGGTGTCGAAGCTGCGGTGCGCTCCGCGCCCTGCGCCGGCGGCGCGTCACGGCGCCGGCAGCTGGGTCGCGAAGGCGCGGCCGCGCGACAGCGCGCTCAGGTAGGCGACGAGGTCGGTCATGTCGGCGCTGCCGGCGCGCGGCGGCTGGCCGCCGAGGCCTCCCGCGATGCAGTGCGCGATCTGCTGTTCGAGCGTCACCACGCGGCCGCCGCGCAGCTTCGGATAACCGGCTGCCGCGCCCTGCAGGCTCGGCAGCGCGAGACCGCCGGGCGTGCGCCCGGGGCCGATGCCGCCGTGGCTGTGGCAGGCCTGGCAGGTCAGCGCATGGCGGTCGAAACCGTTCAGCGGGACATACGTCCGCGTGCTGCCGAAGCGTCCGCCGGCGAACAGCGCGGCGCCGTCGTGAACGGCCTGGCGCAGGCTGTGCGGAACCGCGGTTGCGCCGGCGCCGCCGGCGATGGTCAGCGCGAGCAGCGCTGCGGTGGTGCGCGGAAACGAAGGCATCGCGGTCTCCCGGGGGCGGTCGGCGGTGACGCCGATTCTGCGCCGCCGCGGCGGCGCGCGCCAGCAGGGCACCCCGTATACTTGCAGCCGGCGCCGATTTGCCCTGAGCTTGCGGGCGCCCGAGCCGCGGCGTGCCGCGGGCCGAATAGAAATGCAGCTAAGACAGCGGGTCCACCGGATGTCGCAGCTGCTGCACCAGCCGGATTTTCGGCTTTCATGGACCCCGCGATGTCGCCGAACCTGCCCACTCCCGAGCCGACCCCGCAGCGCATGGTGTTCGATGCGCCGCTGCCGCTGCAAAGCGGCGCCGTGCTGCCGGGGTACGAATTGATGGTCGAGACCTACGGCGAACTCGACTCCGCGCGCAGCAACGCGGTGCTGGTGTGCCACGCCCTGAACGCCAGCCACCATGTCGCCGGATGCTACGGCGACGATCCGAAGACGGCCGGCTGGTGGGACAACATGATCGGCCCCGGCAAGCCGGTCGACACCCGGCGCTTCTTCGTCATCGGCGTCAACAATCCCGGTTCGTGCTTCGGCTCGACCGGGCCGATGAGCGTCGACGCGGCGACCGGGCAGCCGTGGGGCAGCCGCTTCCCCGTGGTCACGGTCGAGGACTGGGTCGACGCCCAGGCGCGCGTGCTCGACCGGCTGGGCATCGATCGCCTGGCCGCGGTGATGGGCGGCAGCCTCGGCGGCATGCAGGCGCTGGCCTGGGCGGTGCGCCATCCGCAGCGCGTCGCGCACTGCGTGGCGATCGCCACCGCGCCGAACCTGTCGGCGCAGAACATCGCGTTCAACGAAGTCGCGCGCCGCGCCATCATCACCGATCCGGATTTCCACGGCGGCGATTACTACGCCCACGGCGTGGTGCCGCGCCAGGGCCTCAGCGTGGCCCGCATGATCGGCCATATCACCTACCTCAGCGACGATGCAATGGCGCTGAAGTTCGGCCGCAGCCTGCGCGGCGGAGCGCTGCACTACGGCTACGACGTCGACTTCCAGATCGAGAGCTACCTGCGCCACCAGGGCGAGAAGTTCAGCGGCTATTTCGACGCCAACACCTATCTGCTGCTGACCCGCGCGCTCGACTATTTCGACCCCGCCGCGGCGCACGACGGCGACCTGGCCGCGGCGCTGCGCCCGGCGCAGGCGCGCTTCCTGCTGGCCAGCTTCACCAGCGACTGGCGCTTCTCGCCCGAGCGCTCGCGCGAAATCGTGCGCGCGCTGCTCGCCAACCGGCGCGAGGTCAGCTACGCCGAGATCGCGTCGCCGTACGGCCACGACGCGTTCCTGATGGACGAGCCGCACTATCACGACGTGGTGCGCGCGTACTTCGAACGCATCGCGCAGGAATGCCAGATGGAGGCACGCGCATGAACCCCCGTTTCGACATCATTGCCGCGCGCGTGCCGCAGGGTGCGCGGGTGCTCGACCTGGGCTGCGGCACGGGCGCGCTGCTGGCGCATTTGCGCGACACCCGCGGCTGCAGCGTGCAGGGGATCGAGATCGATCCGGACAAGGTCGTGGCCTGCGCACGGCGCGGCGTCGACGTGCTGCAGCTCGACCTCGAACAGGGCCTGGCGATGTTCGCCGACGCCAGTTTCGACCTGGTGCTGATGATCGATTCGCTGCCGAACCTGCGCCACACCGAAGCCGCGTTGCGCGAGGCCGCGCGGGTCGGCCGCAGCGGGATCGCAACGTTCGCGAATTTCGCCTACTGGAGAATCCGCTTGCGTGTTCTCAGCGGGCGCTTGCCGGTGACCGAGGAACTGCCTTACGAGTGGTATGACACGCCGAACCTGCGCGTGGCGACCTTCGCCGACTTCGCGGTCCTCGCCGCCAAATGCGGCCTGCGCGTGCACGACGCCCTGGGCGTCGAAGCCGGGCGCGAAGTGCGGCGGCTGCCCAACCTCCTCGCCTCCGAGGCGATGTTCGTGTTCAGCGCCGCCTGAGCCGGGGACTCTCCTACATCCGGATCAGGCGCATGAATTCGTCGCGCGTGCGCGGATCTTCGCGAAAGGTGCCGAGCACGGTGCTGGTGACCATGCTGACGCCTTGCTTGTGCACTCCGCGGGTCGTCATGCACGCGTGCGTGGCGTCGACCACCACCCCCACGCCGAGCGGCCGCAGGGTGTCGTGGATGCATTGGGCGATTTGCGCGGTCAGTTTCTCCTGCACCTGCAGGCGTTTCGCGTAGGCGTCGACCACGCGCGCGAGCTTGCTGATGCCCACGACCCGGTTGCGCGGCAGGTAGCCGATGTGCACATGGCCGACGATCGGCGCCATGTGGTGCTCGCAGTGGCTTTCGAACGGGATCTGGCGCAGCACGATGATCTCGTCGTAGCCGGCGACCTCCTCGAAGGTGCGGGCGAGGAACGCGGTCGGATCCTGCGCATAACCCGAGAACCACGCCCGGTAGGCCTCGGCGACGCGCCGCGGGGTGTCCCGCAGGCCTTCGCGCTGCGGGTCGTCGCCGGCCCAGCGCAGCAGGGTGCGAATGGCGTCCTCGGCCTGTTCGGCGCTGACCGCGGAGGCGGCGCCGGAAGCAGCGGGGTCGGTTGAGGTGGGGTCGGTGGTGGTGGAATCGGTGGCTTCGCGCATCATCGGGGGGGGGGGCATGGTCGCGGCGGCAGGCGCCCAGTCTAGGCGCCGCGGCCGCGACCATGCGCACAATGAGGTCTTGGCGGCGGTCACGGCTGTTGACAACGCACGGGGGAAAAGGTGCCGTCCGCGGCGCCGTGCGCCGTCCGCGGCCCTACGCTCGGCTTTGCGCAGGGCAACAATCCGGCAACAGCCGCATGCCACCATGCATGCGCTGCGGACGGCGCGCAATCGATGCGCCGCCGGAAATCCGGGGGGTGCCTGCGCCCATGGGCGCGTCGACGCAACCAGACCGAGAGAAAGAACATGAACCAGACCAGGGCCATCACGGGAGCGATCCTGCTCGCGCTCGCCGCTGCCGCGCATGCCGACGGACCGCTGGTCGGCATCCAGTTCGGCATCGGCGCACCGCCGCCGATGTACGCGCCGGTTCCGCCGTCGATGATCTGGCTGCCGGAAATCAGCATGTACGTCGCGCTCGGCGTCGATCGCCCGATTTTCTATTTGGGCGGCGTCTATTACTTCAACGACGGCGGAATCTGGTACAGCGGGCCGCAGTACGGCGGGCCGTGGCGCAGGCTGTGGCGTCCGCCGCAGGGCCTGCGGCGCGTCGACCCGCGCGACTGGGATCGCTATCAGGCCGATGCGCGGCGCCACGCCGACGATGCGCGCTGGCGTCATTTCCGCGCCGCGCCGCAGCCGCGCGGCCCCGACATGCGTCGGCAGCCATGGGGCCCCGGACCGCG
>JAJZHS010000379.1 GCA_021798395.1 Pseudomonadota bacterium | reverse complement strand
CCCTCTGTCAGCCGAGCGTCAGCGTCTGTTTGACGAAGTGATCTGGCGCTTGATGGGCAACCTCGACAACGACGCCTGGCGCGACATGCTCGACCCGCGCAGCCGCCTCGGCGCCGCGGTGCGAACGCTGTACCTGCGCTTGAGCGAAGCGCCCGACGACGACGAGCCCACCGCGCTGCTGGCGGCCAGCGGCGCCAGCTTCGCGATCCCGCGGCCGCGGCGCCGGCGCGACTGACCCGGTGCGAGACAAGCCCCGCCGCGACGGCTCTGCGGGTCGGCCCGAAGCCGGGCTCTTCAACAAACGGCGAGGCCCAGGCCAGCGCAAACTCGGTGCGCAGCCGCCGCCGGCGCCGACCCGGGGGCGCCGCAGAATGAGGTCGAGCGCCCGGGGCGGCGCACGGGAGAGGAGCGATGAACCAGATCCTTCGACGGGTACTGACCGCATGCGTCGCGGCCGTCTGGCTGCTGGGCGGGGCCGGCTGTGCCGCGCCCGACCGCGCGGCGCAGCCGGCGTCGGCGTCGACACCGGCGCCCACCGCCGAAGTTCCGGCGAGCGGCGATGCGCTGCTGTATGTGATCCGTTGAGCGGCAGACCCCGGCGTTCAGGCCGGGGAAGGATAGCGAGGACTGGACGTTGTAAGGACTCCGAGAAAGCTGTATATTTGCACAGTCATGCTGCGTCTTCAAGCCTTTAAGTTCGCGCTCCGACCGAACGGTCACCAGCAGCGTCAGATGCGACGCTTTGCTGGAGCGTGCCGGTTTGTATTCAACCGAGCGCTGGCTGAGCAGAAGGCCAACCACATGGCGGGCCAGACGTTCATCGGCTACGTGGCGATGGCCAGGCGCCTGACCGCATGGCGCAACGATCCGGCGACGCCGTGGCTGCGTGAAGCTCCTGTTCACCCGTTGCAGCACGCGCTCAAGGATCTGGATCGGGCTTACGCCAACTTCTTCGCCAAGCGCGCGGCGTTCCCAAAGTTCAGGAAGCGTGGCCAACACACGAGCTTTCGCTATCCCGACGCAAAGCAGTTCAAGCTCGACCAGGCGGGTGCTCGCATCTTCTTCCCGAAGCTCGGCTGGATGAGACTGCGCCTGTCGCGCCCCGTGCCTGGGATGCTGAAGAACGCGACCGTGAGCTTGCGCGCGGGACGATGGTTCGTCTCGATCCAGACCGAACGCGAGGTTGCGCAGCCGATGCCGCAGGCCACCCGCGCCGTCGGCATCGACCTCGGCGTGGCGCGCTTTGCCACGTTCTCGGACGGCAGCTTCATCGCGCCCTTGAGCAGCTTCAAGCGCCACGAAGCGCGACTGCGCCGCTACCAGCGCGCCATGAGTCGCAAGGTCAAGGGCTCGAACAACTGGAGGAAAGCGAAGGCGCGCGTGCAGCGCATCCACGCGCGCATCGGCAACGTGCGCGTCGACTTCCTGCACAAGGCAACCACGGCCATCGCACGCGAGCATGCGCGGGTCTGCATCGAGGACTTGGCTGTGCGCAACATGTCGCGCTCGGCCTCGGGTACGGTGGATTCGCCGGGGCGTAACGTGCGCGCCAAGTCGGGCCTGAACAAAGCGATTCTCGACCAGGGTTGGTTCGAGTTTCGCCGCCAGTTGGCGTACAAGCTGGCCTGGGCGGGCGGGCACCTCATCGCGGTGCCGCCCGCCAACACCAGCCGCACCTGTCCGTCCTGCAGCCATGTGGCGGCCGAGAGCCGAGCGACCCAGGCACGCTTTGCCTGCGTGGCTTGCGGCCACAGCGACCATGCCGACATGGTGGGCGCGATCAACATTCTGGCGCGGGGACACCGCGTTGCAGCCTGTGGAGAGCCGGTGCATTCGGGCCGCTCGATGAAGCAGGAACCCGCCGAGGCGATCTGAAATGGCGAACATCGTTTCAGACGCGGTAGGAATCTTCGCCCTTCCCGCCACCAGGCGGCAGCCGAAGGCTGAGGGCGCAGAGGATGTCAAGGCCGAGATGCACGAACAGGCAGCTGCCGCGCACTGAAGCGCCGCGACCGCGGCGTGCACCTCACTCGTGGTGCTGAGGCGCCTGGTAACCGTTGGCGCGCACGAGTTCGTCGCGCTCGGCCGACGCGAGGTCCTCACGCACCATTTCGCGCACCAGTTCGGCGAAGCCGATGCGCGGCGACCAGCCCAGCCGCTCGCGCGCGCGCGTGGCGTCGCCGAGCAGCGTCTCGACTTCGGTCGGCCTGAAGTAGCGCGGGTCGACCGCGACGATGCAGCGCCCTTCGGCGTCATGGCCCTTCTCGTCGACGCCGCTGCCCGACCAGCGCACCGTCAGCCCCAGCTCGGCCGCGGCCGCCGCGACGAAGTCGCGCACGCTGTACTGCACGCCGGTGGCGATGACGAAGTCCTCGGGCTGGTCCTGCTGCAGCATCAGCCACTGCATCTCGACGTAGTCGCGGGCGTGACCCCAGTCGCGCCTGGCGTCGAGGTTGCCCAGATACAGGCAATCCTGCAGCCCGAGCTTGATGCGCGCCAGCGCGCGCGTGATCTTGCGCGTGACGAAGGTCTCGCCGCGGCGCGGGCTCTCGTGGTTGAACAGGATGCCGTTGCACGCGTACATGCCGTAGGCCTCGCGGTAGTTCACGGTGATCCAGTAGCCGTACAGCTTGGCCACCGCGTAGGGGCTGCGCGGGTAGAACGGCGTGGCCTCGGTCTGCGGGATCTGCTGCACCAGCCCGTACAGCTCCGAGGTGCTGG
>JAJZHS010000048.1 GCA_021798395.1 Pseudomonadota bacterium | reverse complement strand
CGCCACCGGGGTGCCGCAGCTGCGGCAAAAGCGCGCCCCGGCGGCGAGTTCGGCGCCGCACTGCGCGCAACACGGCGGGGCCACGGGGTCCGTGTCCGTCGGCTTGCCGCAGGAGCTGCAAAAGCGCATTCCGGGCGTCAGCCGGGAACCGCAATGACGGCAGAAATGGGACATGCGTTCTTGTCCTGAACGGTTCGGGAGCAGCCAGGGCACGCACCGCCGCAGGGTGCGGGGGAGCGTGCCCTGCGGGCGGACTGCGGTCGGGTGCAGCGGGGACCAAATGCTGTTCGATTTGAACATGGTCGGCGCGCGCGGTGCAACCGCGCCGCCGGCGCGGGCCGCGGTCGCGCAGGACGAAAAAAAGGGCGCCGAAGCGCCCAGGTTCACGATGAGACGTTTGCGCGTGGCTTCAGATCGCGGTCCACAGGTACAGGTACAGCGAGTTGTTGCCGCTGGCGTTGGTCGAAGTGCCGCTGAATTTGTTGTAGGTCGTGTACTGCAGACCGAGGCGCAGGTTCTTCTCCTGATCGGTCCAGCTCTTGCCGAACGGGTTCCAGTCGAGTTCCCAGACCACGCCGCTGGTGTCGGGGCTCAGCGGGGAGTTGGTATTCGGGTCGGTTCCGTACAGGGCGGCGTTGGTGCTTCCGGTGGTGTTGAAGAACTGGATCGTTGCGCCGTAGGTGTTCTTGTACCAGTACGCGGTGTTGAGGTTGAAGAAGTTCAGGTTGCCATTGCCGACGCTGCTGCTGCCGTTGGAAACGTACGCCGCCGTGTAGTTCTGCCGCTCGTGCATGTACAGGGTGTTGAGCGTCACCGAGTCGATGCCGCCATTGATGTATTGGTAGCTGCCGTCGACCCCGACGTCCCTGAACGTGTTGTTGGCGCCCGGGTTGAAGCCGTCCTCGATCTTGGTGTTCATCCCGATCATGCCGACTTCGTAGTTCGCGTTGCCGACATAGTTCTCGTAGTTGACGCGCCAGTAGGGGTTGAGGCCGTCGACCGCGTCACCCGTGGCGTGCAGCTGGTTGGCCCACCAGTTCGAGATGCCGTGGTACAAGCCGCCTTCGAAGTACCAGTGGTTGTTGACGAGGGTGTACGCCGTGGTGCCGATGACGCTTTGCCCGAGGCTGGCGATCATCGGCGAGGAGGGGCCGTAGCCGGCTCCGAACGGAGTCGACATGAAGCCGAACTGCCACGCCGGCACCGTGTTCCAGACGTCGGACACGGTCGGGTTGTTGTTCACCGAAATGCCGAAGACTCCGCTGGTCGCGCCGAACTGGTAGTTGCGCGCGTAGCGCACATCGGTGTTGTCCCAGGCAAGATTTTGCGAACCCGGATCCGAGTAAGTGGCCTGGCCGAGCATGCCGAGGTGGTCGGTGATGCGACCGGCGAGGAAGACCGAGGCCTGTTGCAGCGCAGTCAGGTTGTCGTTCTGGTGGAAACCGGCTGGCGGCGCCGTGTTGTCGTTCGTCGTGTGGGTGTACGACGCGACCAGCATCGCCGACACCGGGATGTGCTTCTTGCCGTTGCTCAGCGTGTAGCCGCCGAGCTTGAAGGCGCGGCCGAACGGCGTGAGCTGCGGACCGAATCCGCCGATGTGGCAGGCGATGCAGTCCTGTCCGGTTTGGCGCGCGAACGCCGGGACCGCGTGCGCCGGCGTGGCGGCGAAACCGGCCGCGGCGACGGTGGCGACGGTCGCCAGCCAGCGCCGCGCCGAGCGCAACCTGCTTCCAGAGTGAGCTGTGAACATGATGTTTTCCTTTTATCGCGTCAACAAAGAACAATGTGTTGATGTGAGATTAATCGCGACCCCCCCCGAATCGGGTTGACCAGGGTCAAACAAGGGAAAACACGCGTAAACGTGTGTTTCATCAAAGAGTGGAACGATCCCGCAGGCGTTCGCCATGACCGTTGCTTGGGCGCGACGGGTGTGTTGCGTCGGTCGCCGGCTCCGCGGCCGGCGCCGCGTTTTGATCTGGATCGACCACGGTTGGGGCAGCGCGTTCTGATCCAGATCAGACGCAGCCGCGTCAGTCCGCCGTTAGTTGCCATATGCACAATGGAATGTGCGGTCCACGGCGCCCGCGCGGATGGGCCGCGCGCGCCCGGCGGCCCCCGCCGCCGACGGGGGCGCGGCGCGGTCAGCGGCGGCCTTCGCGCTGCGCGATGACGAAGCTGGCGCCGGACGGCAGCGCCAGCGGGTCGTCGTCGTCGGGCGCGGTCAGCAGTTCGCGGTAATACGCGCGCGCGGCGGCGCCGAGCCGGCTTCGCGGGTCGAGAAGGTCGCGCCAGGCACTGCTTTGCAGGTTGCCCATCAGGCGCCAGATCAGTTCGTTGAACAGGCGCTGCCGTTCGACGTTCAGCGGAGCTTCAGCCATAATCGTGCGGACGCCGGAGCGGCGTTGTGTGTGCATTGCAGCAAAAGGACATTGCGCCATTGTTGCGCTGCCGCGGCCGGTGCGCCGCCGAACCCCTTGTCATGTCGCGAATTGCGACTACGATTGGCGCAAGGCCCCGGGTTCGAGGGTATCGAGTCGCGCGCACCGCTTGGTTCCATCCGTTCATCCACAGACATCGAGTCACCTGTCCCATGCCTGACAATGCCTTTTTTCGTCTCGTGCACCTGATGCATGCGGTGCGCGAGCTGCCCGGCATGCCGCGCATCGACCCGATCGAGGAGCGCATGCTGCATGCGCTGATCGAAATGTGGCGCGAAGGAAACGCGCCCAGCGTGCTGCAGGCGATGCAGCTCGATTTCGGCGTGTCGCCGACGACGGCGCACCGCAGGCTCAAGACCTTGCGCAACAAAGGTGTCATCGAACTGCGCCCGCTGCCCGGCGACTCGCGCGCCAAGCTGGTGGTTCCGACCGAGCTGGCGATGGACTACTTCAAGCGCCTGAGCGACTGCGTGGGCGAGGCCACGCGCGTCGGCCCGCGGCGCCGAGCATCGTCCTGAGCGGCGCGGCCCGTCGCGAGACGATCAGGCGGCGACCACCTCGGCCAGCGGCGCGCTGCAGGTGACGACGACGCCGCCGTGCGGCCGGTTGCTGATCGACAGCCGCGCGCCCAGGCGTCGGGCACGGTAGCGCATGATCGACAGCCCGAGCCCGCTCGGCGCCGATTCCGCCATTCCGGTGCCGTCGTCGGTCACGCGCAGGGTCAGCGCGCGCGCCGTGTAGCGCAGGCAGATGTCGATGCGCCGCGCGCGAGCATGGCGCACCGCGTTGTTCGCCGCTTCCTGCGCGATGCGGTACAGGTGCACGGCGGACACCGGCGCCAGCGTGCGCGCCTCGCCGCCGATGCGCAGGCTGCAGGCGACGTCCGAGCTGTCGTGCACCAGCTGCACCAGCTGGGCGAGCGCGTCGTTCAGCCCCTCGGGGCCGATCTCCAGCGGCGACAGCCCGCGCGCCAGCGCGCTGACTTCGCGCAGCACGGCGTTGAGATGGTCGCGCACCTCGGCCAGCCGCTGCGCG
This sequence comes from Pseudomonadota bacterium, assembly GCA_021798395.1. Taxonomy (GTDB): domain Bacteria; phylum Pseudomonadota; class Gammaproteobacteria; order Burkholderiales; family Burkholderiaceae_C; genus Thiomonas_A. The sequence continues at coordinate 7,732 of JAJZHS010000048.1, read as the reverse complement.
CTGGCGTCGTCGCCGGCGCGTTGCCGCTCCTTGAGCAGGCTGCCGGCGAACAGCGCGACGGCGGCCAGCTTCTGCCCGACGCCGTCGTGCAGCGCGCGGCCGATGCGCGCCTGCTCGAGCGCGCCGGCGTCGATGATCTGGCGCTCCAGTTCGAGGCGCTCGGTGATGTCGCGGACGAACACGAAGACGTGGCCGTCGTCGTCGGGCCAGTACGCGGCCTGCAGCTCGACCGGCCAGCTGCCGCCGTCGGCGCAGCGGTGGCGGGTGACGAAAGCGTCGCGCCGACGCGCGTGCAAGCGCTGCAGCCGCGCGTCGATGTCGCGCGCCGATTCGTAGGCGTCGAGCTCGGCCAGATCCATGCCGAGCAGCTGCGCGCGCCGGTGCCCGCTGCGCGCCAGGTACGCGGCGTTGACGTCGATGACGCGGCCGCGCGCGTCGAGGGCCAGGAAGCCGTCGCTGGCGGTCTCGACCACGGCACGGTAGCGCGCCTCGCGTTCGGACACGTCTTCGTACAGCGCCTGCAGCCGCGCCCTGTGCTGATCGAGTTCGTGGCGCTTGGCGCGCAGCCGCGCGCCCAGCCGGTTGAAGCTGGCGAGCAGGCGGCGGATGTCGTCGTCGCCCTGTTCGGGCAGTTCGGTCGGCGGCGCGCCGGCGTGCGCCATGGCGTCGATGCGCGCTGCGGTGTCGTGCAGCACGCGCAGCGGCGCGCGCACCAGCCAGGTTGCGGCGGCCAGCGCGACCAGCAGGACGAGTGCGCCGCCGGCGAGCAGCCGCCAACGCAGTTCGGCCACCGGGGCGAGCAGGATGCGGGTCGGCACCGACTGCACCACGGCCCAGTCGGCGCGGCTCAGGTGCGCCACCGCGTACAGGCTTTCGACGCCGCGGCGGTCGGTGCTGGTGGTCACGCCCTGGAAGCCGCCGCGCAGCAGGTCGGCGAAGGCGCTGCGCCCGGCGGAAGGCAGCGCGCGCATGCGCAACGCGGGGTCGCTCGACGCGAGGTACACCGCGTGCGCCAGCGACACGACGCTGCGCTGCGTGTGGCTTCCGCGGTCGCTCAGCAGCGCGCGCAGCAACGCCGAGCGGGCCAGATCGCCGCTTGCCACCAGGTTGGCGACCACGCTGCCGTCGGCGCCGCGCACCGGCGCGACGAACACGACGGTGGCCGACGCGCCGTCAGCCGAGCGCAGCGTCGTGATGCGCGCCGCGGTGTCGTGCGGCACGGCGCGGTCGCGCAAGGCGCCGGCCGGTATCCCGGACGCGCGCGTGCCGACGCCCAGCAGCGTGCCGTCGCTCCCGACCAGTTCCAGGCTGCGCGCGGCCGACATCGGCAGCGAGGCCTCGTGCCGGAGCAGGAAGCGGTCGACGTACGCGGCGTCGTGCAGCCGCGTCGGGTCGATCAGCGCGGCGGTCGCGTGCAGCGCGCGCTGGTCGTCGCCGAGCTGCTGGTCGAGGTTCGCAGCCAGCAGCCGGGCGTCGGCGCGGGCGTGCGCCACCTCCTCGGTCTCCAGCCCCGAGCTGACCGTGACCACCGCCACGGCGGCGAACACGGTCATCGCGCCGAGCAACACCACCAGCGCGGCCGCCAGTGTCCTGCCGCGCAATCCGATCCGATACCGCATCCTCGCTGCGCTCTCCGTCGTCGTGCCGCCTGGGCGGTGCCCGCCCGCGGCTCGGTAGGGGCGACCCGTCGCCCCTGCTCCGGAGTCAATCTAACCGACGCCGGGAGAGCGTTTCGTTGAGGTGGATCAACGTTGCCGCGGCGCGGTCCCGGGGCGGCTAAAGCGCGTGGGTGACGAGCTTGAAGTCCGGGTCCTCGGGGAACGACTGGATGCTGAAGCCCAGCGACTTCATCAGCTTGAGCATGCCGGGGTTGTTCACCAGCACCAGGCCGTCGATCTCCTTCAGGCCCTGTTCGCGCGCCACGTCCATGATGCCCTGCATCAGCCGCGAGCCGATCCCCTTGCCGGCGAACTCGTCGGCCACGACGAGCGCGAACTCGCAGCTCGTGCGGTCCGGGTTGGTGACGTAGCGCGAGACGCCGATGATGCGCTCGGTGGTGTGCTCGCCGTCGTCGCTGCGGCGCAGCCGCTGCACCGCGACCAGCGCCATTTCGCGGTCGTAGTCGATCAGCGTGAACCGCGCCAGCATCGCCGGCGGGAGCTCCGCGCGAGACGACACGAAGCGGAAGTAGCGGCTTTCCGGGGACAGTCGCTGCACCATGTCCTGCAGCATCTCGGCGTCGTCGGGACGGATCGGGCGCATCAGGTACTCGCCGCCGCCGTGAAGCGGGACCAGTTCGGTGTGCGACGACGGGTAGGGCAGGATCGCCAGGTGGCCGTAGCGGCCGGTGTGCGCCGGGCCGTGGCCGTGGCCGCCCTGCGGCGCCGGGCCGACGACGATGCGCGCGTCGACCGCGACCGCGCCCTGCTCGTCGACGATGATCGGGTTGATGTCCATTTCGCACAGCTGCGGAAGCTCGCAGACCATTTCGGACACCCGCAGCAGGATCTGCTCGACGGCTTCCAGGTCGACCGCCGGCGCGCCGCGCCAGGCGCCCAGGGTCTCGGCCACGCGCGCGCGATCGATCAGCCGGCGGGCGAGGAACTGGTTCAGCGGCGGCAGTTCCATCGCGCGGTCGGCGATCAGCTCGATCATGGTGCCGCCGGCGCCGAACACGATCACCGGGCCGAACGGCGCGTCGCTGACCAGCCCGATGTAGATCTCGCGACCGCGCCGCGCCATGCGCTGCACGGTGACGCCGTTGATGCGCGCGTCCGGGCGCTGGCGCGCGACGGTGCGCATCATGTCGTCGAAGGTGTCGCGCGCGGTGTTGCCGCTCATCACGTTCAGCGCCACGCCGCGCACGTCGCTCTTGTGCGCGATGTCGGGCGTGTCGATCTTCAGCGCCACCGGAAAGCCGAGCTGGCTGGCGAGCATCATCGCCTCGTTGCCGTTGCGCGCCAGCGCGGTGTGGGTGACGGGGATGTGGAACGCCGCGAGCAGCGCCTTCGACTCCATTTCGGTGAGCACGCGGCGGCGCTCGGCGAGCACGCTTTCGATGATCAGGCGGGCGCATTCGACGTCGGGCGGCGCCAGCAGCTGCTGCAGCGGCGGCGGAGTCTGCTGCAGCAGCTGCTGGTTTTCGTAGAAGGTGGCGATGTTGCCGAACGCGCCGACCGCGGCCTCGGGGGTGCGGAAGTTCGGGATGTCGGCGCCGAACAGGATCGCGCGCGCCTCGTCGACGGTGGCGTCGCCCATCCAGCACGCCAGCATCGGCTTGCCGATGTGGCGCTGCATCTCCGCGGTGACGCGCGCCGCCGCGGTGCCGTCGCTGCCGACCTTGGGCGAGTGGATCACCAGCACGCCGTCGATCGCGTGGTCGTGCGCGACCGCCTCGAGCGCGGCGCGGTAGTGCTCGGGGGTGGCGTCCTCGGACAGGTCGACGAGGTCGGACAGCGACGCCAGCGGCGCCAGCCTGGACTGCAGCGCGGCGGCGGTCTCGGGCGTCAGCTTGCCGAGCTCGAGGCTGATTTCATTGATCCAGTCGGCCGCCAGCACGCCGGGGCCGCCGCCGTTGGTCACCACCGCGAAGCGCTTGCCGACCGGGCGGTAGCGCGACGCCAGGCATTTGGCTGCCGAGAACAGTTCGACGAACGACCGCACGCGCACGGCCCCGGCGCGGCGCAGCGCGGCGTCGAACACGTCGTCGCTGCCGACGATGGTGCCGCTGTGGGTCTGCGCGGCTTCGTTGCCGGCGGGCTTGCGCCCGGCCTTCAGCACGATCACCGGCTTGACGATGGCGGCGCCGCGCAACGCGCTCATGAAGCGCCGCGCGTCGGAAATCCCTTCCATGTAGACGACGATGCTGTGGGTCGCCCGGTCGTTGGCCAGGAAGTCGAGCGCTTCGGGGATGTCGATCCCGGTCTGCGGGCCGATCGAGACCACGGTCGAGAAGCCCACGCCGTTCTTGCGCGCCCAGTCGAGCATCGACGCGGTCAGCGATCCGGACTGCGACACCAGCGCCAGCGGGCCGCTCTTGGCCAGCGGGCCGGCGTGGCTGGCGTTGAGGCGCAGCGACGGACGCTGGAAGCCCAGGGTGTTGGGCCCCAGCAGGTACATGCCCTCGCGCTGCGCGATGGCCTTCAGCGCGTCCGCCTGCTGGGCGCCGATGCCGTTGGACAGCACCAGCGCGGCGCGGCACTTGATGCGCCCGGCGATGTCCAGCGCCTCGGCCACGCGCTCGGGGCGCAGGGCGATGATGGCGAGGTCGGCGCGCGCCTTGGCCAGCTGCTCCAGGGTTCCGCTGCCGGCCACGTCCAGGTACTGCACGCCGCCCTTGAAGCCGTCCGCCGCCAGGGTTTCGCGCAGCACGCGCCCGGTCGCGATGTCCTCGTCGGCGAAGGCGACGATCGAGCGCGGGGCGAACAGCGGGGTGAGGTAGTGTTTGTCCATCGCGTATCGAGTCAGGGTTTACCCTGAGATTGTCCGTCGGGATCGCCGAAAGTCAACGACTGGGGTGCGCGCGCCTCAGTGCACCGCGTAATACGGGCCGTTGCCGTGCGCGGTGCTGGCGCCGTCGATCGCGTAGGCGATCGAGCGGCCGTAGAAGAACGGCAGACCGAGATCCTGCGTCGCCGACGCCGACGACGGCGCGGCCAGGTCCGGGAACACCGCCACGCCGATCGGCTGCGTACCGGACGCGGCCACCGTGACGCTGGCGCTGTAGCTGGCGACACCGGAGGACAGCACCACCGGGGAGTAGGTCTGCGGCGACGCCGGCGCGTAGAAGCCCGTCGTGTCGACCGGGACCGACGACGGCAGGACGAGGAAATTGGCGTTGGACCCGCTGTCGATGTAGCTCTGCGCGTAGGTGCCGCCGTTCATCGTCACCGTGATGTTGCCGGGAGAAAGGCTGGTCAGCGCGGTGGCCGGCAGGATGGTGTAGCCGGTCAGGGTGTTGTCGGCCTGGGTGTCGATGCCGAGGGTCAGGGTGCCGCTCACGGTGCTCTGCACCGAGCTGACCGCCGGCAGCGTCAGGATGACGCCGTTGTTGTCGCTGGGCAACGCAGCCACCGGGTTCAGCACCTGGCTCGGCGGCGTGGTCGGCGTGCACGCGCTGGGACTGCACGCGTAGTACGACTGGCCGTCCTGCGCGAACAGGCCGACTCCGAGCACGCCGTTGGCGCCGAACTGCTGCGCGCTGGCCGAAGTCGAGGCGTTGCCGCACACCGCGCCGCCGCTTCCGGCCCCGGCCAGCGGGGTCGTCGACGCCGGGAAGGTCGTGTCGCCGACGACCTGGATCGGGATCTGCGTGGTGGTGGTGTTGCCGCCGATGCTGACGCTGGCCATGCGCACGGCGCCCCACAGCGCGCTGCTGACGAAACTGGCGCATTCGCCGACCGGCTCCGGGGTCGCGCCGACCGACAGCATCGGCGACAGGCTCACGCCGCCGAGCGCCGAGTCGAACAGCCGCAGCCCGTACGAGCCGGTGTCGACGAGCACGTGGTGGACCGTGACGCAACTGCCCGCCGCGTTGCAGACCTTGACGTCCACGTAGGGCGAGTTCGCGGTGATGTAGCTCGTGATGTCGGGGTTCTGCTCGACGGTGACCTGAATCTGGTTGGCGTTGGCCGGGGGCGGCGTCGTCCCGGACGACGGCGTGGAGATCGAGGTGGACGTCGAGGTCGACGCCGGCGCCGAGCCGCCGCCCCCGCCGCCGCAGGCGGCCAGCGCCAGCGAGGCCGCCAGCAGCGATGCGCGCAGCGCGCGCGTGCAGGTGTCCACTTGACATCCTCCCCGCCCTTGGCCTTCGGCCACCGCTTGCGCGGGAAGGGCGAGGATTCCTACTGCGTCTGGCACGATGATTGCCATTTCAGATCGCCTCGGCGGGTTCCTGCTTCGTCGAGCGGCCTGACTGCACCGGCTCTCCACAGGCTGCAACGCGGTGTCCCCGCGCCAGAATGTTGATCGCGCCCACCACGTCGGCGTGGGCGGCGTGGCCACAGGCCACGCAATGGAACCGTGCCTGGGTGGGGCGGTTCTCGGCGGCCACATGGCCGCACGCCGGACAGGTCCGGCTCGTGTTGGCGGGCGGCACCGCGATGAGGTGCCCGCCGCTCCACGCCAGCTTGTACTCAAGCTGACGGCGAAACTCGAACCAGCCCTGGTCGAGGATCGCTTTGTTCAGCCCCGACTTCGCACGCACGTTGCGGCCTGGGCGCTCGACCGTTCCTGCTGCTGACCGGGACATGTTGCGCACGGCCAGGTCCTCGATGCAGACCAGTGCGCGGGTACGCGCGATGTCGGTCGTGGCCTTGTGCAGGAAGTCGCGTCGCACGTTGGCGATGCGCGCGTGGATGCGCTGCACGCGAGCACGCGCCTTTTTCCAGTTGCTCGACCCCTTCACCTTGCGGCTCATGGCGCGCTGGTAGCGGCGCAGTCGCGCCTCGTGGCGCTTGAAGCTGTTCAAGGGCGCGAGGAAACTGCCGTCCGAAAACGTGGCAAAGCGCGCTACACCCACGTCGATCCCGACCGCGCTGGTGGCACATGGTCTTGGCGTCTCGACTTCGCGCTCGGTCTGGATCGAGACGAACCAGCGTCCTGCGCTCAGGCTCACGGTGACGTTGCGCAGCGCCCCCGGCACGGGGCGCGACAGCCGCAGCCGCATCCAGCCGAGTCTTGGCAGGAAGATACGCGAGCCCGCCTGATCGAGCTTGAACTGCTTGGGATCGGGGTAGCGGAAGCTGTCGTGCTCTCCACGCTCCTTGCGTTTCGGGAACGCCGCGCGCCCGGCGAAAAAGTTGGTGTAGGCGCGCTCCAGGTCCTTCAGGCTCTGTTGCAGTGGGTGAATGGGGGCATCGGACAGCCACGGCGCCGTGCGCCCGCTGGGCAGTGGCACGCCACCGCGCCAGGTCGTGAGTTCCTTGCACAGCGCAGCAAACCCCAGCTTCTTCTCACCGTGCGCGTACCGGGCCTTGTGCAACGCCAGCGCCTCGTTGAACACGACACGGCACGACCCCGCAAAGCGTCGCATCTGGCTCTGCTGCTGGCCATTCGGTCGAAGCTCGAACTTGTAGGCTTGGAGGCGTTGCATGACTGGATTAATATACAGCATTATCAGGGCGCTTTCAGCGTCCGCGCTGTCCTTCCTCGGCCTGAACGCCGAGGCTTGTCGCGCACCGGGTCAGTTCCCGATCTGGTTGACGGGGTAGCCGGCCGGAACCAGCGCCGGCAGGTACGCAATGCCGCTGAACGCGCGCATGTGGCCGCCGGCGCGAACGACCAGCTGAGGGGTGTCCATCGCGATCGGCTGGTTCAGCGCCGGCGGATGCGCGGCCAGCCAGTCGCGCAGCGTCGGGAACGCGCCGGCGAGCAGCTGCGACAGGTCGGGCATCACCGCGCCGCTCCAGGCGACGGCGAACACCACGCCCTGGCTGACGTATTCGGTGAGGCGCACCCCGGTGGGGCCGACCACGCGCTGCACGCCGACCGCGCCCGTCGCGCCGGACTGCTGCGCCTGCCGCGGCTGCAGCGCCGCGGCGCTGCCGTCGGCGGCGATCGACGACTCCGGCAGCCCCAGCGCGGCGTGCGCCGCGAGCGCGGCGCGCAGCAGCGCGACGCCGGCGGCGCCGCGCAGAATGCACCCGAGCGGTTGCGGCATCGAACCCTCCACGTCCTGACCGGCCCGACGCGGCCGGCTTGCGCACCGATGGCGCCGATGTTAACGGCCTCG